>DATCLV010000551.1:0-8328 GCA_036563745.1 Acidimicrobiales bacterium
CGGCTGGGCCGAGCTCCGGCTCCTCCTCGTCGAGGGCGCGGCGGCGGCCAGCTCGCTCACCGGCACCGTGCCCGCCCACACCTGGCTGGACGCGGTGCCCGCCGACCGCCGCGACGCCCCCTCGGTGCTGCTGGTCGAGGCCGTGGTCGCCCGGCTGCGCGGCCACCCCGTCGAGGCCCAGGCCGCGCTCCGGCGCGCCTGGGACGCGGCCCGCGCCCAGGGCATGCTCGACGTCGAGATCGTCGCCATGTCGCACCTCGTCCACCAGGCCTGGTGGCAGGGCGACCTGGCCCTGTTCGGCGAGGTGTTCGGGCGGATCGCGGAGCTGGAGGCGGCCGGCGACCCGCGCGCCCGCGTGTTCACCGCCCTGGGGCAGGCTCTGCTGCAGGAGACCACCGGCGACCCCACCGGCGCGCTCGCCCTGCTGGAGGAGGTGTCGGGCCTGCCCGACGGCCTGACCCAGGTGCGCGACTGGCTGCGGGTCCGCTGCCTGCTGGCACTGGGCCGGGGCGAGGAGGCGTTCGCGATCGCCGACCCCGCGGCCGCCCGGCCGGGCGCCCTCCCCGCCCTCCAGGTGCAGCCGCTCACCGCGCTGTGGCTGTCGGCGCGGCCCGAGGACGTGGCGGCCCGCGCCCACCGCATCGAGCCCGGCGCTCGCACGCTGCCCCGCGACCGGCTGCTCGCGAACATCTCGCTCGGCGTCTACGCCGCCGGCCTCGGGCGGCTGGACGAGGCCGAGCGCCGGCTCGCCGAGGCCCGCGCCCACCTCGGCTCGATCGAGGGCGACCGCCCCGCGCTGCTGCTGGCTGTCGCGGCCGCGGTCGTCGCCGCCTGCCGCGGCGACGAGGAGGCGGCCCGCGCCGAGCTGGCCGTCATCGAGGACACGCCCGCCAACCGGTTGCTGACCCGCCAGCTGCTGCCGCTCATGGCGGTGGTCGACCCGCGCTGGCGGGAAGCCCTCGCGGCCGAGGACCTCGGCCCCGCCCACGCCGCCAACCGGGCCGTCGCCGAGCACCTCGTCGCGCTGCGGGACGGCCGGCTGCCGGCGGGGACGAGGCTGCGGGGCGTCGAGCCGCCCCGGGTGCTGGTGGCGCTCGGGTACCGGTTGGCCACCGAGGTCGCCACCCGCACCGAGGACGACGACCTGCTCCGCTACCTCCTGGGCGTGGCGGGGCCGCCGGTGCGGGAGGCGCTGCGCGCGCTGGTCACGGCCGGGTGCGCCGGCGCGAAGCGGATGCTGCGCAGCGTGCCGTCGCCGCCCGACCACGAGCTCCGGATCTGCGTGCTCGGCCCGCCGTCGGTGTCGCACGACGGGGTGCCGACGAGCCGGCCCGAGTGGGGCCGGGAGCGGGTGCGGTCGCTGCTGTGCTGGCTGGTCGCCCGCCGCCGCGTCACCCGCACCGAGACCGAGGCGGCGCTGTGGCCCGAGTTCGACGCCGCGACGGCCGGGGCCAACCTCCGCACCACGCTCGGCTACCTGCAGCGGGTGCTGGAGCCGGGCCGGGCCGCCGGCGACGCCCCGTTCCACGTGCGGGCCGACGGGGACGCCCTGCTGCTCGCCGAGGAGGCCGTGACCGTCGACGCCTGGGAGTTCGAGCGCCTGCTCGACGAGGCCGCCGACGCCGAGGCCGCCGGGGCGCCGTCCGTGGCGCTGGCCGCCTACGAGCGGGCGGTGGCGCTGTGGCGCGGCGACTACCTCGTCGACGTGTACGACGACTGGGCCGGGCCCGAGCGCGACCGGCTCCGGGCCCGGTACCTCGCCGGGGCCGTGCGGGCGGGCGAGCTGCAGCTCGCGGCGGGCGACGTCGACCGGGCGCTGCTGCTCGCCACCCGGGCCATCGAGACCGAGTCGTGGTCGGAGGCGGCCCACCGGCTGGCGATCGCCGCCCACCTCGCCCGCGGCGACCGGGCGTCGGCCCGCCGGGCGCTCGACCGCTGCCACCGGGCGCTCGAGGACCTGGGCGTGGCCCCGGACGAGCTCACCGTGATGCTGGAGCGCCGGGTCCTCGGATGACCCGAAGCCGCCCCCGAACGGGGGAGCCCGGCGCCCCCGGCTCGCGGGCGGGTTCGCTCACGTCCCGCTGACGTTTCGCTGACGGCGGGTGCGGCACGATGCCCGCATGTTGCCGCCCCGCCCCACCGAGCCGCTCGACCGGCTGCTCGCGCCGGGTGGGGACCGCCTCCCCCTGGGGGTGCTGGCCTGCTTCCACCCGGAGCTGCCGCCCCAGTCGAGCTGCGACCCGGCGACGTGGACGGCGCTGCGGCTGCGGCGCGACGAGCGGTGGCGCGAGCACCAGGGCCCGGTCGGCGACGCCCTGCGGGCGATGGCCGCCGACGGGCTCGTCGTCTGGCGGGACGACGGTGTGCTGGTCGACCCCCGCTCGGGCGAGCCACTGACGCAGCTGCCCGTGGTGGGTTCGTTCGAAGGCGAGGAGAAGTGACCGGCCTCGCCTTCCGGGTGGTGGCACCGACAGCGGCGGTCGGTGCCACCACCCCTGGCCCCTTGGCGGAGGGGCCGGGCGCGTAGACGGGTGGTGAGGCCGCCGGCGGACGGTCTCGCCCCCGCAGCGCCCGCGCCGGTTCCGGCGCCCGCGCCGCCGGGACCGGCGCTCGTGGCGCGCTCCCACGCCGCCGCTCGCGGCACGTTCGTGGCGCGCCCGACGTTCGGAACCCGCTCGGCCGGGTAACGATGGGGCCCCCGAGGCGAAAGGGGTGGGTGTGCCGCACGATCCCGGGTTGCCGTTGAAGCTGGAGGCGGGGCAGGTCTGCTCCAACGGGGAGGTCGCCCCCGTGCCGCCGTCACCGCTGGTCCGCGAAGCGATGCGCCGGGCCCGGCTGCTGTCCGACCGCCACGCCCGGCGCCTCGGCATGGACCGCCGCGACTTCCTCGTGTCGTCGATGGGAATGGCGACGGCGCTGTGGGCGCTGGCCGCCTGCTCGTCCGAGGACTCGGCGTCCCGGGGCGAGGAGCCGGGTGGGTCGTTCGACGTGCCCGAGGACGCCATGGTCGACGCGGACGCCGCCCTCGAGGTGTTGGGCGACGACCAGCCGGTGATCGACGTCCAGACCCACCTGCTGGAGTACCCCGACGACTACGAGGGCCCCGGCCTCGGCGTGCTGTTCCCCTACGGAGAGGTGTGCGGCGAGGCGAACCCCAGCGACTGCTTCACGATCGAGCGCTGGCAGGAGGAGCTGTTCGACCGCAGCGACACCACGGTGGCCGTGCTGTCGGCGATCTCGGCGGTCGGCGAGGTCGACCCGCTGTCGGCCGAGGTGATGGACCGGGCCCGCGCCCGGGTCGACGAGCTGTGCGGCGACGGGCGGGTCCTGGTGCAGGGGCACGCCTGGCCCAACGTCGGCCCGCTGGAGGCGGCGCTCGACGCCATGCGGGCCGAGGCCGAGCGGTACCCGATCGTCGCCTGGAAGACCTACACGCACGTGGGCGGCGACCGGGGGTTCCGCCTCACCGACGACCTCGGCAACGCCCTCCTGGAGGAGGTGGCGCGGACCGGGCCACCGATCCTGTGCGTGCACAAGGGCCTGGTCCGGGGCGCCGCCGACACGCCGATCGGCGACCCGGTGCTGGCCTCGCCGGACGACGTCGGCCCGGCGGCCGCCGACCACCCGGACGTGACGATCGTCGTCTACCACTCGGGGGCGGAGATGGAGGTGGTCGAGGGGTCCTACGACCCCGAGGGCGGTGGGGTCGACCGGTTGGTCCGGTCGCTGCAGGACGCGGGGATCGAGCCCGGCGGCAACGTGTACGCCGAGCTGGGCTGGACGTGGCGGGCGAAGATGGGCGACCCCGACCAGGCCGCGCACCTGCTCGGCAAGCTGCTGCTGGCGGTGGGGGAGGACAACCTGCTGTGGGGCACCGACTCGATCTGGGCCGGCTCGCCCCAGGACCAGATCGAGGCGTTCCGGGCGTTCCGGATCAGCGAGCGGCTGCAGGAGGAGCACGGCTACCCGGCGCTGACCGACGAGGTGAAGCACAAGATCCTGTGGCGCAACGCGGCCCGGCTGTACGGCGTCGACGTGTACCGGCAGCCGTGCCGGCCGGCGGCCGAGGCGGAGGGGCTGCGCCGCGACCTCGGCCGCCGCCGGGGGAACCGCACCTTCGGCCCCCGGACGGCCTCGGCGGCCCGCCGCCTGTTCGCCGCCGAGCACCCGTGGCTCCGCCGGGGGCGTTAGGCGGGTCTGCGGCGTCCGGTCGGGTGGACCGGGGAACCCCTTCCGGCCGGAGGGGCGCGATCTAGGGTGGCCGCGTGGCTGCGTCGAGGACCCGGGAGGCCCTGCTGGAGCAGGGTGCGTTGCTGCTCGCCCGCCATGGCGTGAACCGGGTGACCGCCCGGCAGCTCCACGAGGCGGTCGGGGCCCGCAACGAGTCGGCGCTCCACTACCACTTCGGCAGCATCGACGGCCTCGTGCAGGCGATCATCCGGCTGCACGTCGAGGAGGTCGAGGCGCGGCGGGTGCCGGTGGTCGCCGAGCTGGAGGCCGGCGACCGGACCGGCGACGTGCGCGCCCTGGTCCACGCCCTGGCCGAGCCGATGTCCCGCGACCTCGCGACCCCGGTGGGGCGGGCCCACCTGCGGCTGGTGGCGCAGCTGAACCACCCGGCGTTGGCCTACGAGCCGCCGTTCCGGGTGGCCGAGGCCCCGTCGGGCACGGCGGTGGTCCGCTGGCTGTGGCACGCGCTCGACGCCCTGCCCGACGTCATCCGCCGGGAGCGGCTGGCGCTGCTGCGGGCGCAGCTCATCGGGGCGTTCGGGCAGCGGGCCCAGCTCCACGACGAGCAGGGCGACCCGCCGGCGGTCGGCGACGACCTGTTCGTCGCCAACCTGGTCGACGTGACCGAGGCCGGCCTGGTGGCCGAGCCGTCGGCGGCGACCCTCGAGGTGCTGGGGTCGGCGGGGGCAGGCTCGGGGTCGCCTGCGGTGCCCGCGCCGGGCGGGGACGCGTCGGCGACACGCTCCCGCCCGACGCGCCGCTGAGCGCGGCCCGCCGACATCGGGGGCGGGAGGGGACCGACCCGACGCCGGAGGACCTTGGGCGTCCACCAGTCTAATGGGATACATTAAGCCCCGTGATGACGGAGACGGGGGGCCCGGGCGCGGACCGGGATGCGGATGCCGCCACGCCGGCCGGCGGCGCGGTGGAGGTGCCACCGGCGCTGGTGGCCGCCTACGTGTGGGGGTTTCCGCTGGTCACCATGCACCGCACCTGCGCGGCCCACGGCGGGGTCGGGCGGGGCATGGACGCCCGCGACCGCCTGGCCACCCCGGCCGACCGGACCGTCGTCGCACCCAACAACGACACCCTCTACGCCTCCGGCTGGTTCGACCTGCGGGCCGGCGACGTCGAGATCGTGGCCGACCCCGGGATCCTCGGCGACCGCTACTGGTCGGTGATGCTGCTCGACGCCTACACCCACGTCCGCTACCTGACCCGGCGCTCGCCGGAGCCCGCCACCCGGGTCGGCGTCGACAGCTTCCCCACCGCCACCCTGTGGGTCCTGGCCCGGGTGCTGGTCGACGGCCCCGACGACGTGGCGGCGGCCCGGGCGGCGCTCGACGGGATCGCCGTGACCCAGGCCGGGTCGGGCGACGGATCGCCGCCGGCCGAGCCGTCGACCGAGCGGCCCGCCCTGTCGCCGGCGGGTCGCGGCGCCCGGGCGTTCTTCGCCGACCTGCGCGCCGCGCTCGCCGTCGACCCGCCGGGGGAGGGGCACCCGCCGGTGCCGCCCGGCGTCGTCGAGGCGCTCGACCGCCTCGACGCCACCGACGACGCGGTGCTCGCCGCCGCGGCCACGGCTGCCCGCGACCGGATCGCCGCCACCAGGGGCTTCGACCGCACCGGCAACGGCTGGGGCACCCGCAGCCGCGGCGCCGACTTCGGCGACGACGTCGCCTACCGGGCGGCCTTCGCCCAGGTGAGCCTGGCCGGGCACCACCCGGCGGAGAACCGTTCCTACAGCCGCGGGTTCGACGGCGCGGCGGGCAACGCCACCCTGCGGTTCGTGCCCGGGGGCGAGCCGCCCGTCGACGGGTTCTGGTCGTTGTGCGTCTACGGGCCGGACCTGTTCCTCGTCGACAACGAGCTCGACCGCTACAGCGTCGGCGACCGCACGCCCGGCCTGGTCCGCGACGCCGACGGCGGGCTGACCCTGGTCGTCGGCCCCACCCGGCCCGCCGAGCCCGCCAACTGGCTGCCGACCCCGGCCGGGCCGTGCGTCCTGGTGCTGCGCGCCTACGAGGGCCGGCCCGAGGTGGTCGACGCCCGCTGGTTCCCGCCACCGCTGCTCCCCGTGGGAGGTGCGTCATGACCCGAACCCGTCGAACGAGGACGACCGCGGCCGCCGTGCTGGTCGTCGCCGCCCTGGTGGCGGGGGCGTGCGCCGGCGGCGACGACGAGGCCCGCCCACCCGCCGAGGAGGAACCCGTGCCCACCACCGAGACCACGACGACCCTGGTCGACCCCGCGACCCTGGACGGCGCCGAGCTGGTCGGCGAGACCTACGTCGCCGGCTTCCCGCTGGTCGTGTCGGTGCGGACCCTGCAGCGGCTCGGCGGGCTGCTCGGGGTCAACAACCTGTTCTGGCAGAGCGAGCTGTCGGGGCCCGACAGCCGGTTCATCGTCGCCCCCAACCGCGACACCCTCTACTCGATCGCCGTGCTCGACCTGCGGGGCGAGCCGATGGCTCTGACGCTGCCCGAGGTCACCGACCGCTACTACACGTACCAGTTCCTCGACGCCTGGACGGAGTCGTTCGCCTACATCGGCACCCGGGCCACCGGCGGCCGGGCCGGCACCTGGGTGGTGACGCCGCCCGGGTGGTCGGGCGAGCTGCCGGACGGGGCCGAGCGGATCGAGTCGCCGACCCCGCAGGTGTTCCTGCTGGGCCGGTTCCTCGTCGACGACGAGGCCGACATCGCCAACGTCCACGCCATTCGCCGGCAGACCACCCTGCAGCCGCTCAGCGCGCTGACCGGCGACCCGGCGGCGCCGCCTCCGCCGCCGCTGGGCGCGCCCGCCGGCACCGCCCAGGACATCCCGGCGGACCGCTCGTTCTTCCCCGAGCTCGACGCCGCCCTGGCCGTCAACCCGCCCACCACCGACCACCAGCGCGCCCTGTTCGACCGGTACGCGGCGGTGCAGGCCGACCTCGACCCCGCGGTCCTCGACGAGGGCGCGGCGCTCGGCGCCGACCGGATCGCCGACCTCGTCGCCACCGGGACCGGCGCCGACCGCCTGGTCAACGGCTGGTCGGCGAACCCGGACATCGGCACCTACGGCGACGACCTGGAGACCCGGGCGCTGGTCGCCAAGATCGGCTGGGGCGCCAACGTCGTGGAGGAGGCCCTGTACCCGGTGACCCGGGTCGACGCGGACGGCGAGCGGCTCGACGGCAGCGGCGGTGCCGTCTACCGGATCACGTTCCGGCCGGGGGAGCTGCCGCCGGTCGAGGCGTTCTGGTCGCTCTCCGTGTACGGGGCCGACATGTTCTTCGCTCCGCACCCGAGCGGCCGCTACGCGATCGGCGACCGGACGCCGGGCCTGGTGCGGGGGGACGACGGGTCGTTGACGATCCTGCTCAGCCACGACGACCCCGGTGACCCGACCGCCAACTGGCTCCCGGTCCCCGACGGCCCCTTCGTCCTCATGCTCCGCCTCTACCTCCCCGGCCCCGCCCTGATCGACGGCAGCTACGCCTACCCACCGGTCGAACGCCTCGACGCCCCGTGACCCCCGGCCCGCCCCGCCCCCGCTTCCTGACGCGGCCGACGGTGGCGCCGACGGAACGTAGGGTGAGGGCATGGCGGACGGCGGTGGCGGTGGGCGCTGGGGACGGCGGATCTTCCTGGGGTTCGTGGCCCTCACGGTGGTGTCGCTGGTCCTCGGGTACCTGGGGCTGCTGCTCCGGGCCCGGTCGTCGCCGGAGCTCCGCACCCACTGGTGGGACCTCCTCTACTGGGACCTCCAGCTGTTCGTCCTCGACAGCGAGCCGGCGGCCGACGGCCACGCCATGCCGATCCTCCTCCACATCGCCCGGTTCACGGCGCCGGCGGTCACGGCCTACGCGCTGGTCCGCACCGCCTACGCCCTGTTCGAGCGCCGGCTGCACGAGTGGGCCGCGCAGCGCTCCAGGCGCCACGTGATCGTGTGCGGTTTCGAGCCCGCGACCGCCGGCCTGGTCCGGGAGCTGGCCGAGGCGGGGGAGCGGGTGGTGGTCATCGCCGAGCAGCCGGTCGACGCCGGGGCGCTCCCGCGCCGGGTCGCGGCCATCGTCGGTGACCCCCGCACCGAGGAGGTGCTGCGGCGGGCCGG
>DATCLV010000553.1:0-10664 GCA_036563745.1 Acidimicrobiales bacterium
CCGGTGCGCCCTGGCGGCCGTCCTGTTCGGTGCCACCACGCCGCTCGCCGCCGAGCTGGCCGACGACCTCGGTGCGCTCCGCCTCGCCGGCCTCCTCCACCTGGGCGCCGCCCTCGTGGTGGCGCCGGCCGTGCTGTGGGCGCGGGCCGTGCGGTCCCTCACCGGGCCACGCCGGGACGCACGAGGGCCGGCGTCGCCGCCGTCGCGGCCCCGGCACCGGGCCCGCAACGCCGGCCCGCTGGCCGTCGTGGTCGTCACCGGGGGGCTCGTGGCGCCGGTGCTGCTGGCCGCCGGTCTGGCCCGCACGTCGTCGGCCACCGCCGCGCTCCTGCTCACCCTGGAGCTGGCCGCCACCACGGCGCTGGCCTCGATCCTGTTCCGCGAGCCCGTCGCCCGCCGGGTCACCGCCGGGGCGACGCTGGTGGGCCTGGCCGGGGCGGCGCTGGTGTGGTCGGCGCCGCTGCCCTGGGTCGGGGCGCTGCTGGTGGTGGCGTCCTGCGGGTGCCGGGCGGTCGACGACTGCGCCGCCGCCCTGCTCGACGGGGTCGGGCCCCGGCAGGTGGCGCTGGCCAGGGGCCTGCTCGCCGGGGCCGTGAACCTGGCGGCGGGCCTGGTGGTCGCGGGCGTCCCCGCCGCGGGCCCGGCGCTCGCCGCGCTGGCCGTGGGCGCCGCCGGCTACGGCGTGTCGATCGGCCTCTGGCTCGGCGCGACCCGCGAGCTGGGGCCCGACCGCGCCGCGCCGGTGCTCGCCGCCGCCCCCTTCGTGGGCGCGGCGGTGGCGTGGGGGGTGTTCGCCGAGCCGGTCACCACGGCCCAGCTGGCGCTGGGCCCGGTGGTGGCGCTGGGCGTCGCCCTGGCGGTGGCCCCGGTCCGGCGGCCGGCGCCGGCGCGCACCGGCTTCGATCCCGCGTCGCCCGCCTTCAGCGCCGACGTCCTCGGCCCGGAGGACCTCGTCGCCTGGGGTCGGGGCGACGCCCCGGTGGACCGGGAGGACCCCGCCGCCGCCCGTGGCACCGACGCCGGGGACGACGAGGAGGTCGGTGTCGGCGCCGGGCGCGACACCGACGCCGGCGTCCACGGCTACCTCGACGAGTACGACGACCTGTTCGACGAGGGCCTGGTGCCCCTCCGCCGCAGCGGCTGAGCGCCCGGCGGCGCCACCCTCAGGGCGTGGGCGCGGCCAGCTCGAACGCGTCGTGCAGGGCGGCGACGGCCTGCTCCACCTGGTCCTCCCGCACCACGCAGGAGATCCGGATGGCCGAGGTCGAGATCATCTCGATGTTGATGCCGCCGTCGGCCAGGGTGGCGAACATCTTCGCCGCCACGCCCGGGTTCGACTTCATGCCGGCGCCAATGATGCTGACCCGCGCGATGTCCTTGTCGGAGGTCACGCCGGTGGCGCCGATGTCGCCGGCCATCGCCTCGCACACCGTCACCGCGGTCGCGAGGTCGTCGCGGGGCACGGTGAACGAGATGTCGGTCACGCCGTGGTCGGACACGTTCTGCACGATCATGTCGACGTTCACGTCGTCGTCGGCCAGCTGCCGGAACAGCCGGGCGGCGATGCCGGGCTGGTCGGGCACGCCCGACACGGTGACCTTGGCCTCGCTCACGTCGTGGGTCACCGCCGAGACGATCGCCTGCTCCATCGAGGGGTCCTCCTCCACCACCCAGGTGCCCGGCTCCCAGGTGAACGCCGAGCGGACATGCAGCTTCACGCCCCACCGGCGGGCGTACTCCACCGACCGCATCGCCGGCTTCGGGCAGCCGGTGGCGGTCATCTCCAGCAGCTCGTCGAACGACACGACCGACATGCGCCGGGCCGTCGGCACCACCCGTGGGTCGGCGTTGAACACGCCCGACACGTCGGTGTACAGCTCGCAGGCGTCGGCCCCGAGCGCGTGCGCCAGGGCGACGGCGGTCGTGTCCGAGCCGCCGCGGCCGAGGAACGTCACGTCGCGGTCGGTCGACACCCCCTGCGCGCCACCGATCACCGGCACCCGCCCCTCCTCCAGCGCCTTGCGGACCCGGTCGGGCTTCAGCTCGAGGATCTTGGCGTTGGTGTGGGTGGTGTCGGTGATGAACCCCGCCTGGCTCCCGGTGAAGCTGTCGGCGGGCACCCCCTTGGCGTGGAGGGCCATGCACACGAGCGACATCGCCTTGCGCTCGCCCGCGGTGATCAGCATGTCGAGCTCGCGCCCCGGGGGTGCCTGCGCCACGTCGCGCGCCAGCCGGAGCAGCTCGTCGGTCTCCTTGCCCATGGCGCTCACCACGACAACGACGCTGTTGCCGTGGCGCACCGTGCGCGCGACGTGATCCGCTACCTCGCGGATCCGATCGGGGTCGGCTACCGAGGTACCGCCGAACTTCTGTATGACCAGGGGCACGACGTCAGAAGCTAACGGCCGCCGAGCGCCGGTCCCAGGTCAATTGCTGTCGATGTCGATCTGCGTCGATCGAGACGACGCCGCCGTTTGCTCTATCGAACCGCAGGGTGCGCTACTCGAACGCCGCGGGGCTGTCCACGAGGGCACCCCACGCCTCGAGCTGGGCGATGGCCGCCGGCGTGTCGACCTGGAGGAGGGCGCAGATGGCCCGCAGGTCGTCCCGCCGGATGGACAGCACCCGGCCGTTGAAGTCGCCCCGCTCGAGCACGATCGACCGGGCGAACCGCTGGATCGCCGCAGCCTCCGGCACGTTGCTGAGCGCCTCGAGATCGAGGACCAGCTTGCGGGGCTTGTCGGGTAGCGCTTCCTGCTGACCGAGCAGCACGGAGACCGGGACGTCGTAGAACGCCGCCAGCTCGTGCAGCCGGGGCAGGCTGAGGGTTCGGAAGCCACGCTCGTAGGCCCCGATGGCAGAGGCGCTCCAGCGGCCTTCGGAGGATCGCTCGACATCGTCGAGCGACATCCCCTTGGCCTTGCGCAGGGCACGGAGACGCCTCCCCACCTCGAGGGTCACGTTCGTGGGCGGATCGTCGTGATCTTCGTGATCGTCGTGGTTGTCGCTCATCACTTCTCGTCGTCCTAGGGCCAGGCCCATTCGAACCGCCTCACCACACTCACTCACCACACTTGATTCCACCTCACCACAATCCTCGCACGGACCGCCTCGGTGAGTGCAGTCGAGGCATCCTAAAGTGACGGAGCGTGAGTTCCACCAGTCGGCGCCCTGGTGAGGGCGCCGGGGTCGCTGGGGCCGTCGACCCGCCGCCGAGCTAGATTCCCCCGCTCGTGGGAACGGAGAAGCGAGAACGGCAGAAGTCGGCCCGCCAGGCCAAGATCGAGCAGGAGGAGGCGGCCGCGCGTCGGCAGCGTCGCGTCCGCACCGTGCGCAACGTGGCGATCGCCGCCGTCGTGGTCCTGGGCGGGGCCTTCGCGTACTCCAGCCTCGCCGGCGACGACGACGAGCCCGACGAGGCGACCGAGGCCGAGGAGTCCGACGAGGCGACCGAGGCCGAGGAGACCGACGAGACCTCCGGTTACTCCGACCCCGAGCTCGCCGCCGAGGTCCTCGAGCGCGAGCCGCCGACCCCCGAGCCGCCGTCGGCGGAGACCGCCGCCGACGCCCTCGAGGTCTCGACCCTGATCGAGGGCGAGGGCGATCCCGGCACGGCCGACGACGGCTACGTCGTCCACTACGTCGGCGTCCAGGCCGACGGCGCCACCCTCGACGAGTCGTGGAGCCGCGGGCCGTACCCGATCGAGGGCCCCCTCTCCCAGGCGCAGCTGATCGACGGCTGGAAGGAGGGCCTCGTGGGCGCCAAGATCGGCGAGCGGCGCCGCCTGGTGATCGGCGCCGACAAGGCCTACGGCGACGGGCCGCTCGCCTTCGAGATCGACGTGGTCGACATCATTCGCAGCGAGCCCTCCACGGACGCCACGGACGAGACCACGACGACGACGGCGGTCTCCTCGACCGAGACCACGGCCCCGGCCGGGTGACGGGCGGCGAACGCCGGCACGCGAGGTAGCCGCGACACGCGAAACTGTGGGCATGGCGGACGCCGACACCGATGCCGACAGATCGACATCGAGCCGGGCCGGGTGCGCACGCAGCGCCCTGCTCGCGCTCGGCGCCCTGCTGATCGTCGTCTACATCCTCACGCAGGCCGCGGGCAGCGGCGGCGACAGCGACGACGAGGCGGCCCGGCGGAGCACGATCACCACCCGGCCGCGGGTCACGACCACGCTCGTCGAGCGGCCCGACGCCGTCGAGCCCGAGTGCCCGGAGGAGGACGGCTCCTCGCCGAAGCAGCTCCTGTTCACCGAGGCGCCGCCCATGTGCATCGACGTCGACGCCACCTACGTGGCCACCGTCGCCACGTCCCGGGGCACGTTCGAGATCACCCTCGACCCGAGCCGCGCCCCGCTCGGCGTCAACAACTTCGTGTTCCTGGCCCGGTACCACTTCTACGACGGGGTGTCGTTCCACCGGGTCCTCGACGACCTGCTGGCCCAGGCCGGCGACCCGTTCGACCCCGGGGTCGGTCCCACCGGGGCGGGCTACACGATCGCCGAAGAGCCGCCGACCGCCGAGCCCTACTACCCGAAGGGCACGGTGGCGCTGGCCCGGGAGACGGAGCCCGGGACCACGGCCAGCGAGTTCTTCGTGGTCACGGGGGAGGGCGGCGAGCTGCTGCCGCCCGACTACACGGTGATCGGTTCGGTCACGTCCGGCATCGAGGTGATCGACGCCATCGACGCCACCGCCCTCCCGAACGACGACATCGGCTTCCCCAGCGAGATGACGGTGATCGAGTCGATCACGATCGAGGAGGAGTAGCCCGGGGCCGAGGATGAGTAGCCCGGGGGCGCTCCCCCTACGGGAGCGCCCCCAGGTCGGCTTCCGCGTTGTCGACCCAGACGTGCACCTTCCCGACGCCGTCGGCCGACCACACGCCGGCCGGTGACCGCACCAGGGCCGTCCGCTCGTCGACGCCCACCACCGGCAGGCCCTTCGGGGCGAGCTGGAGGGTGCGGTGCAGCTTGTCGTCGGACCAGGTGTCGGCGTGCGGGATCACGGCCAGCTGCGGGACCAGGCCGAGTCCCAGCGTGAACGCGCCGCCCCGCAGGTCGACCGCCGGGTCGCACAGGACCATCGCCCCCGCCGACGTGCCGGCGATGGTGGCGCCGTCGTTCCAGGCGGCCACCAGGGCGTCCCACAGCGGGCTGTGGACCAGCACCGACCGCAGGTGCATCGGGTTCCCGCCCGCCAGGTAGACGAACCGGGCGGCGCGGGCGGTGGCGACGAGGTCGGGGTCGCTCGACGACGGGCGGGCCAGCGCCGGCAGCGGGCGCACCCGGGCGCCGAGCGCCTCGAACCACGCCGTGGCCTTGTCGACCAGCCGCTCCGGATGCTCGTAGGCGGCGCCGGTGGGCAGCACCACCACCTCGTCGGCGCCGCTGGCGGCCAGCAGCTCGGCGTCGAAGCTGCAGCCGTCGCTCCACTCCCCACCACCGACGAGGGCCAGAGAACCGGTCATCCGATGGAAGCTAGTCGGGCCGCCGGGTGGTGGCGGGCCGACAACTGGTCCTGTTGAGTTACCCGTCAGTAGCCTGCGCGGATGGCAATCGAACGACTGGGCATCGTCGGCTCGGGGATCATGGGGTCGGGGATCGCCGAGGTGGCTGCGAAGGCCGGCGTCGACGTCGTCCTCCGGTCCCGCAAGCAGGAGACCGCGGACGCGATGGTGACCGGCCTCGGCAAGTCCCTCGAGAAGCAGGTGGCCAAGGGCCGTCTCGGGGAGGACGAGGCCGCAGCCGTCAAGGCACGGGTGACCGCCACCGCCGACCTGGAGGCCCTCGCCGACTGCGACCTCGTGATCGAGTCGATCGTCGAGGACCTGCCGACCAAGAAGCAGCTCTTCGTGGAGCTCGACAAGATCGTCAAGGACGGGGCGATCCTCGCGACCAACACGTCGACGCTCCCCGTGATCGAGATGGCCGTCGAGACCGGTCGCCCGGACCGGGTGTGCGGCGTCCACTTCTTCAACCCGGCGCCCGCCATGGCGCTCGTCGAGATCGTCCGCACGCTGGTGAGCAGCGACGAGACGATCGCCGAGGTCACCGCCTTCGCCCAGGGGGCGGGCAAGACCACCGTCGAGGTGAAGGACCAGGCCGGCTTCATCGTGAACGCCCTCCTGTTCCCGTACCTCAACAACGCGGTCCGGATGCTGGAGAACGGCACCGCCAGCCGCGACGACATCGACGCCGCCATGAAGGGCGGCTGCAACTTCCCGATGGGGCCCCTGGCGCTGCTCGACCTCGTCGGGCTCGACACGTCGCTGTCGATCCTCGATGCCCTCTACGAGGAGTTCAAGGACCCCAACTACGCCGCCGTCCCCCGCCTCCGCCGCATGGTCGCGGCCGGCCTGCTGGGACGGAAGAGCGGCCAGGGCTTCTACGACTACCGCAAGTAGCCGTCGGTCGCCGCACGTCGCCGCAACGGCGCGGCAACGGCGCGGCGAAGGCGCGGCGACCAGGGGGACCCAGGGGGAGTCGGGGGGATAGCTTCCGGCGGGTGGACGACGCCCTGCTGCCGAGCACCGAGGCCATCCACGGGTGGATCGAGGAGGTGTTCGCCCAGGGGGTCCGGCGGCCCGGCTACCCGGCCGACGCGTGGGCCGAGGAGTGGATCGCCGAGCGGTTCCGGGCGCTCGGGCTGGACGGCGTCCGGCTCGAGCCCGTCCCGGTCCGGCGCTGGGAGCCACGGAGCTGGTCGCTCGAGGTCGCGTCGGTCTCAGGTGCGAGCCGGGTCCTCGACTGCTTCCCCCTGCCCTTCGCCGCGCCCTGCGACGGGTTGGAGGCGGAGCTGGCGGCCTTCGACCCGAGCGACCCGGCCGCCGTGCGGGGCCGGGTCGCCCTGCGGGACGTCGGTTTCCTCCACGTGCCCGCCGACCTGTTCGTGCCGGCGGGCGAGCGCGAGCGGCGCGTCCACGACCCCGACGGCACCCTCGGCGAGCTCCACGCCCTGCCCTTCGGCATCGCGCTGGGCACCGAGGCCGACCCCGTGGCCGCCGCCGGCGCCGCCGCGTTCGTGGGCGTGCTCACCGGCTACCCCGGCGACTCGTGCCGGTACTACGTGCCCTACCACGGGCGCCGCGTCGAGGTCCCCGGCGTGTGGGTCCGGGAGGACGACGGCGCCTGGCTGCGGGACCGGCTGGCGGCCGGGCCGGTGCGGGTGCGGCTCACCGTCGACGCCGTCGACGAGCCCGCCACCTCCCACAACGTCGTCGGCGAGCTGCCCGGCGCCGACGACGACGTGGTGATCGTCGGGTCCCACCACGACGGTCCGTGGGCGTCCGCCGTCGAGGACGGCAGCGGCATCGCCCTGGTGCTGGCCCAGGCCGAGTACTGGGCCCGGGTGCCCGCCGCCGAGCGGCCCCACCGGCTGGTGTTCCTGCTCCACGGCGGGCACATGTCGGGCGGCGCCGGCCTGCACGGGTTCATCGAGCGCCACCGCGCCGAGCTCGACCGGGTGGTGCTGGAGGTCCACCTGGAGCACGCCAGCGTCGAGACCGGGGGCGCCGGGGGTGCCGGGGTCGCCGGGCGGCCGGTGCCCCGCTGGTTCTTCACGAGCCGCATCCCCCGGTTGGAGGCCGCCGTCCACGAGGCGCTGGTGGCCGAGGACCTGCGGCGGTCGATGGTCCTCCCGCCCGACGCCATCGGCGAGCGGCCCCCGACCGACGGCGGGTTCTACGCCGACGAGGGCGTTCCCATCGTCAACTTCCTGGCCGCCCCCTGGTACCTGTTCGACGAGCAGGACACGCCCGACAAGGTCGACCGCACCAACCTCGTGCCGCTCACCCGGGCGACGATCCGGGTGATCGAGTCGACCTGCGGGGTCTCGGCGGCGGCGCTGCGGCAGGCCGCCGATGACGAGGTCGGGGGTGGGGCGGGCGCCGGCTCCGGGCCGGGGTCGGGACCGGCTGGGGTGTAGGAGAGGCCCGAGGCGTCAAAATGACCCCGGATGCCGGACGTCGGGACACTCGAGGAGCAGGGCGACCACCGCGAGCAGCTGGCCGCGCTGGTGCGGTCGGCGCGGAAGGCCGGCCGCAAGGCGGTCACCAGCGGTCGGTGGCTCGCCGACACCGTGGTCGACCTGGCGCCCCGCATCCCGGTCCGCGACGCGGCCACCCTGTCGAAGCACCACGACGGCGCCACCGGCGCGGTCCTGGCCCGGCGGCTGGTCCGCTCGTCCGGGAACGTGAGCGCCGCCATCGGGGGCGCGGCCGGCGGGATCATGGCGGTGCAGGAGCTGTCGGTGGCGGGGGCGGTCGCCATCCCCTTCGAGCTGGCCGCCGAGACCGCCCTGGTCGTGCTGGTGGAGCTGAAGCTGGTCGCCGAGCTGCACGAGGTGGCCGGGCGCGAGCTGCCCGACGGCGTGAAGGACCGGTCGGCCGCGGTGGTGAAGGCCTGGTTGTCGGGCCGCGGCATCACCGCCACCGGGCTGGTCCTGTCCCGCGGCGCCCCCGACCTGCTGTCCCGGGCCACCCGAGCCCGGCTCGCCCGGGTGCTGCGCCGCCGCTACGTCCGCAACCTCACGACGGTGCTCCCGTTCCTCACCGGCGCGGCGATCGCCGCCGTCCTGAACCGCCGCGCCACCGTCGCCATCGGGAAGGCCCTGGCGAAGGACCTGGAGCTGACGTGACGGAGGCCCGGTGATCGAACCGGAGGTGTGGGGCGCGCCGGTGGAGCCGCCGCCGTCGGTGTGGGCGTTCCCGTCGCCCGACCGGGCCGACGAGAGCGGCATCGTCGCCGTCGGCGGCGACCTGGAGCCCGGCACGCTGCTGGCCGCCTACCGGTGCGGGCTGTTCCCGATGCCGGTGGGGCGCCGCGGGCAGCTGGGCTGGTGGTCGCCCGACCCCCGGGGGATCCTGCCGCTCGACGGGCTGGTGGTCAGCAAGTCGCTGCGCCGCAGCCTGCGCCGCTACGAGGTGCGGTTCGACACCGCGTTCGCCGACGTCATCGCCGCCTGCGCCGACCCGTCCCGCCCGGACGGCTGGATCACCCCCGAGATCCAGGCCGCCTACATCCGGCTCCACGAGCTGGGCTGGGCGCACTCGGTCGAGTCGTGGGACCCCGACACCGGGGAGCTGGTCGGCGGCCTCTACGGGGTGGCCGTGGGCGGGCTGTTCGCCGGCGAGTCGATGTTCCACCGGCGCACCGACGCGTCGAAGGTGGCGCTGGTGCGGCTGGTCGAGGTGCTGAACGAGGGCGGCGGTCCCGCGGGGCGCCACCGGCTCCTCGACGTCCAGTGGGTCACCCCGCACCTGGCCCGGCTGGGCGCCCAGCCGGTGAGCCGGTCGCGGTACCTGAAGCTGCTGCGGCGGGCGGTCCACCTGCCCCTGCCCCGCATCTTCTGGCCGGCACCCGCCCCCGGTTACCAGCCGTAACGCCGAGGTTGGTGTTCCCCGTGGTGGCAGGGGACGATATGGGCATGACCGGCGCGACCCTGCCCCAGCCCGATCGCCCGTGGATGATGCGCACGTACTCGGGCCACTCGACGGCCAAGGCGTCGAACGCCCTGTACCGCACCAACCTGGCCAAGGGGCAGACCGGCCTGTCGATCGCCTTCGACCTGCCCACCCAGACCGGCTACGACCCCGACCACCCCCTGGCCCGCGGCGAGGTGGGCAAGGTCGGCGTCCCCGTCGCCCACCTCGGGCACATGGGCGAGCTGCTCGACGGCATCCCGCAGGGCGAGATGAACACGTCGATGACGATCAACGCCACCGCCGCCTGGCTGCTCGGCCTCTACGTCGCCAACGCCGAGCGCCACGGCGTCGGGTCGAAGGAGCTCCGCGGCACCACCCAGAACGACATCGTCAAGGAGTACCTGTCGCGGGGCACGTACATCTTCCCGCCGGTGCCGTCGCGGCGGCTGATCGTCGACATGGTCGCCTTCTGCAGCGAGTGGGTCCCGAAGTGGAACCCGATGAACGTCTGCTCGTACCACCTGCAGGAGGCCGGGGCCACGCCCACGCAGGAGATCGCCTACTCGCTGGCCACCGCCATCGGGGTCCTCGACGCCGTGCGCGAGTCGGGCCAGGTGCCCGAGGACCGGTTCCCGCAGGTCTTCGCGTCGATCAGCTTCTTCGTGAACTCCGGCATCCGGTTCGTCGAGGAGACCTGCAAGATGCGGGCCTTCGTCGAGCTGTGGGACCGGATCGGCAAGGAGCGCTACGGGGTCACCGACCCGAAGGCCCGCCGGTTCCGCTACGGGGTGCAGGTCAACTCGCTGGGGCTCACCGAGGCCCAGCCGGAGAACAACGTGCAGCGGATCGTGCTGGAGATGCTGGGCGTGACGCTCAGCCGCAACGCCCGGGCCCGGTCGATCCAGCTGCCGGCGTGGAACGAGGCGCTCGGCCTGCCCCGGCCGTGGGACCAGCAGTGGGCGCTGCGCATGCAGCAGGTCCTCGCCTACGAGACCGACCTGCTCGAGTACCCCGACCTGTTCGACGGGTCGAAGGTCGTCGAGGCCCGCACCGCCGAGCTGGTCGACGCCGCCACCGCCGAGCTCGACGAGGTGCTGGCCATGGGCGGCGCCTTCGAGGCCATCGACGAGCTGAAGGGCCGACTCGTGCGGTCGCACGCCGAGCGGGTGCGGGCCATCGAGGAGGGTGAGCTCAAGGTCGTCGGCGTCAACGTCTTCCAGGAGAC
>DATCLV010000557.1:0-11215 GCA_036563745.1 Acidimicrobiales bacterium
ACCTACGAGACCGTGCCGGGCGACGACGAGCCCGACACCGGCACCTACACGGACACCTTCGACACGGGCGACGTCGACGACACCGACGACGCCGACGTGGTCGACGCCGAGGTGCTCGACACCGACGACCTCGACGACGACGACGACCTCGACGACCTCGACGAGGGCGACGGCACCGGCGACCGCCTGGACGTCGACGACCTCGACGCGGCCGACGCGACCGGCGCCACCGACACGGCAGCGACCGACAGCCCGCCCGAGCGGGAGCCGATCCCGATGCCCGGCCCGGACCCGGTGCCCGAGCCCGTCCCCGAGCCCGGTCCCGACCCGGCCCCCGGTCCCGACCCGGTGCCGTCGCCGGCGCCCGAGCCGATCCCCGGCCAACCGGCGCCGTCGGAGCCCGACGAGCCCCTGCCCGGCGAGCCGGCGCCCACCGAGCCCGGCCGACCGCTGCCCGGCCAGCCCGGGCCCAGCGAGCCCGAGGTGCCGGTGCCCGGCACGCCGTCGGAGCCCGAGGTCCCGGCGCCGGGCGACCCGGTGCCCGGCCAGCCCGGACCCGACGACCCCATCAACCCGGTCGCCGAGCGCACCGCGCTCGAGGAGCGGTGGACCGCGGTGCAGGCGAGCTTCGTCGACGAGCCCCGCCAGGCGGTCGCCCAGGCCGACCAGCTGGTGGGCGACGCGATCGACCAGGTGACCGCCGCCCTCACCCGGCGGCGGGAGCAGCTGGCCGGCGGCTGGTCCGAGGCCGACGAGCCGAGCACCGAGGAGCTGCTGGCGGCGTTCCGGAGCTACCGGGCGTTCTTCCGGCGCCTGCTGGAGCTGTAGGGCCCAGACCCCAGCTCCCTGCGGACGCCGGCAGGGCCGGGCGACGGTGGACGGTCGCCCGGCCCTGCCGCGTCGGGGGCCGGTGTCGGCCGATCAGCCCGCGGGCGGCGCGGGCCCCTCGACCGTCGGCGGTACCGGCCTCCCGTCCCCGTCCGGCTCGACGGCGGGCTCGGCGGCGCCCCCGCCGGGGGTGTCGCTGACGGGCGTGTCGCCGTCGACCACCACGCCGTCGGCGGGCAGGTCGACCACGTCGTCGACGGGCAGGTCGGTCGGCGGCGGCTCGACCAGCTCGTCCACCACGGCGGTCACCACCGGCGACGACACGTCCTCGGCGGTGAAGCGGTAGCCGGGCACGAGGTAGGCGCCGCTGCCGTCCCAGGCGAACTCCATGAGCAGCACCAGCTCGGCGTCGGTCACCGCCACCCGGGTGGGTGCCGGGTCGGGCGACGGCGCCGGCTCCGTCGGCCCCGGCTCGCCGGGGACCGTGGTGGCCGGCTCGGTCGGCGGCGGGGCGACCTCCACCGTCGGCGGCACCACGGTGTCCGGTGGCAGCGCCGTCTCCACCGGGACGGTCAGCACCGGCAGGTCCTCCCCCGGGTCGCGGGGGATCACCGGCTCGGTCGTGACCTCGCCCGGCTCGATCGTCACGGCCGAGTCGGCCGCCATGCCGGGCTCGTCGCCGGAGCCGGCGCCGGCGTCGGCGGCGTCCCGGGCGACCGCCGTGTCGCCGTCGCTCGCCGCCACCAGCGGCCGCACGCCGGCGTACTGCTCGTTCAGCCGCTCCAGGGCGGCGGTGGTGTCGAGGAGCGGGTACTCCCCCAGCTCCACCGGGTCGGCCAGGTAGCCCGACGCCATCGTGATCGCGCCCTCGCCGCCGACGCCCACGTACATCGCCAGGCCGGGGGCGGGCAGGCCGTGGAGCCGGGGCTCGACGGTGACGAACCACTCGGTGATGCCGTCGTCGACCGTGACCGCGGCGTCGTCGGTGTCGACGCCGGTCGCCTCCAGCAGGTCGAGGGCGATCGAGCGGGCCTCGTCCTCCGACGGCAGGTCGTCGGGTCGGACCGGCGGCTCGTAGGGCTCGACGGGCATCGGCTCGGGCAGCGGGACCGGCTCGGCCTGCGCCTCCACGGCCGGCTCGCGGGACTCGATCGCCCGGGCCTCGGCCTCCCGCGCCTCGGTCTCGTGGGAGTCCACCTCGGCGCCGTCGGTGGCGTCCGGGGCGGCCCCCGGCAACGACGCCGGGCCTCCGCTCGTCCCCGTGTCGGGGGCGAGCGCGTAGGTCGACCACGACCCCTCGGCCCCGTAGACGTCGAGGGCCCGCTCGCCGTCCTCGACGTGCCACGAGCCGCCCGACTCGGTGGGCTCGCCCTCGATGCCCAGGGCACGGGCCAGCTCGGCCACGTCGTCGGCGTCGACCGCCCCGCTGTCGCCGCCCAGGCGGTAGGCGGGCGCCTCGCCGCCGAGGGCCGGCAACCCGTCGCCCGGCACGTACTCCGCGAACGGCAGGAGGGCGATGTCGGCCCGGGCCGACTCGGCGTCGGCGTCCGACAGGACCGCGTCGCCCGCCCCGTCCCTGGACGCGCCGCTGCCGATCGGGAGGGCGGGCAGGCCGGCGTCGACGTCGTCGTCGCCCCGACCGGCGACGATCACCAGCCCGACGGCCACCACGACGAGACCGGCCGCGGCCAGCCACAGGGTCATGCGTTGTCTCACGCCCGCTTGGACGACGCGGGTGGGGCGGCCGGTTCCGCCCGACGGCGGAAAATCTCCGGGTTTTCCGGGCGCTTGCCGGCCCCGGCGCCCGGGCGGTGGCTAGCTGCGGTCGCAGACCTCGATGAGGCGGCTGTAGGGGTTCACCGCCGCACCACCGTTGGGGTGGTACTCGAAGTGGAGGTGCGGCAGGTTGTCGGGCGCGTTGCCGCTGGTGCCCACCCGGCCGATGACCGTGCCCGCGGCGACGTGCCCGATGCCGACGTTCTCGTAGGCGTCGAGGTGGGTGCCGTAGTAGGTGTGGCCGTCGTCGCCGTAGAGGTGGAAGCTCATACCGCCGACGCTGTTGGACTTGTGCACGACCCGGCCGTTGGCCGGGGCCAGGACGGGGGCGCCGCGGGGCGCCATCATGTCGGTGCCCTTGTGGCTGCGGCCGCCGGAGCGGGCCGCGCCCCAGGTGTCGGTGAACGACATCGGCGGCTGGAGCGGGCAGATGAAGCCGCCCCGGAGCTGCCGCTGGCGCTCCTCCTCCAGGCGGCGGGCGGCCTCGGCCGCGGCCTCGGCGGCCGCGATCTCGTCGAGCTTGCGCTGCAGCTCGTTCTTCACCGACTCGATCTGCGCCGCGGCCTCGGGGCTCAGCTCGGTCTGGCCGGCGGCGGGGTCGGCCATCCAGGCCTTGACCTCGGCGATGAACTGGGTCTCCTGGCCCGAGGCGGCGATGAGGTCGTCGAGCGCGCGCTGCGCCTCCTGGCGGGCGGCGTCGGCCTGGGCCTTCAGCTCCTCCTGGAGGGTCTGCTGCTCCTCCAGCTGGGCGCGGGCCTCGGTGAGTTGGGCCAGCTCGGCCGCGTCCTCCTCGGTGCGCATGTCGAGCAGCGCCTGCTTGACCGTGGCGTCGGACACCGAGGCGGCCGTGAGCGCCTCGATGGCCGTCTCGGTGGGCGGGTTCATGAAGCGGGTGACGACCACCGAGTCGCTGGCGGTGGTCAGCTCGTCGATCTGCTCCTGGAGGACCGCGATCGCGGCGTCGGCGGCCGCCAGCTTCTCCATCTGCTCGTTGACGGCCCGCTCGGCGGCCTCCAGCTGCTGGAGCTGCTCGGCCACGTTGGCCTGCAGCTCGTCGAGCGCACCGGTCACCGCGACGGCGTCGCCGTCGGCCACGTCGACGTCGATGGCGACGATGGCGTCGTCGGTGGAGCTCGCCTCCTCCGAGGGCTCCTCCTGGACGGGCACGCTCCCCGCTCCCGGGGCGACGACCACCGTCGTCACGCTCGTCACCAGGAGCGCGGCGACACCCGCGGGCACACGCCGACCAGCCCCAGCCATCACGATCCGCACCTCCGGCACACCCTCCCTCGACCGTCGATGCCGCTTCCCACCCGCGGCATCGACACGGGATCGTCACACTACTCGCGGCCGGGCCGCCGTGGTGTCACCCGGCGGTCCTCGACGGCGGCCGGTGGTCGCCGGTGGTGTGCCTGCACGGCGGCTGCTAGGCCGTGTCCCGGTGACCGCCGTCGACCCCCGCCCCCTCCGGCTGCCGGACCCGTGCCTGGTGGTGCTGGTCGGCGCGTCGGGGGCCGGGAAGTCGTGGTGGGCCGAGTCGTGCTTCGGAGCCGTGGCGGGCGTGGCGATCGTGTCGTCGGACGCCCTGCGGGCGCTCGTCGGGCGGGGCGAGGACGACCAGCGGGCCGGCACCGACGCGTTCGCCGTGCTCGACCAGGTCGTCGAGCGGCGCTGCCGGCGGCGGCTCACCACCGTGGTCGACACCACCGGCCTCGACGCCGGGCGACGGGCCCGGTGGCTCGGGTTCGCCCGGCGCCACGACCTTCCCGCCCACGCCGTCGTGTTCGCCACGCCCGCCACGGTGTGCCGCGCCCGCAACCGGGCGCGCCGGCGGCCGGTGCCGTCGAAGGTGCTCACCGGCCAGCTCGACGCGGCGGCCGCCGTGGGCCCGGTGCTGGCCGGGGAGGGCTGGGACGGCGTGCACACGGTCGTCGCCGACGGAGGCGGGTCGCCCGGGGGCGGGCCGGCGCCGTCGCCCGCGGCCCCGACCGGGGCCGCGGCCGGCCCGGTCGTCGACGGCACCGCCGGCGCCCGGCTCGTCCCGGCCCGGTACCTCGACGCCCCGGCCGCCGCCCACCGCCAGGAGGAGGACCCCGTGCCGCTCGCCTTCGGGCTCCAGGTCAACCGCTTCGAGTGGCCCGGCGGGCCCGCCGAGCTGGGCGCCCGGCTCGGGGCGATCGCCGCCGAGGCCGAGGAGGCCGGGTTCACCAGCCTCTGGGTGATGGACCACTTCCTGCAGATCCCGGTGGTCGGCCGGGAGTGGGAGGCGATGCCCGAGTCGTACACCACGCTGGGGTTCCTGGCCGGGCGGACGTCCCGGGTGCGGCTCGGCACGCTGGTCACCGGCATCACCTACCGGAACCTCGCCCACCTGGCGAAGATCGTCGCCACCCTCGACGTGCTGTCCGGGGGCCGGGCGATGTGCGGGCTGGGGGCCGCCTGGTTCGAGCGGGAGCACCGGCTCTACGGGTGGGACTTCCCACCGGTGGGCGAGCGCTACGCCCGGCTGGAGGACGCGCTCGAGCTCCTGCCGCTGATGTGGGGGCCAGGGAGCCCGCCGTTCTCGGGGCGCACCACCGAGGTGCCGGCCACGACCTGCTACCCGCGACCGGTGCAGGAGCGGGTGCCGATCTGGGTGGGTGGCTCCGGGGAGCGGCGCACCCTGCGGCTCGTCGCCCGGCACGCCGACGGCTGCAACCTGTTCGGTGACCCGGCGACCGTCCGGCGCAAGCTCGACGTGCTGCGGGACCACTGCGCGGCGGTGGACCGCGACCCGGCCGAGGTCCACGTCAGCAACCTCACCACCGCGTCGCCGGCGGTCCCGGTGGAGGACCACGTCGGCCTGTACCGGGCCTACGCCGAGGCCGGCGTGCAGACGGCGATCGTGTCGCTCCCCGACCTCGGCACCGACCCCGGTGCCGTCGCCCGCTTCGCCCCCGTCCTGGAGGCCTTCCGATGGTGATGCCGCTCGACCGCGACGACGCGGTCCGCAACGCCCACGCCTGGTTCGAGGTGAACAGCGGCTGGGCCGAGCCCGACGCCGACACCCTGGCCGACTGGCTCGCCGACGGCGTCAGCCGCGCCCCCGACCACTGCCTGACCCTTCCCGACGGCTGGTGCCGCCACGGCCTCGCCTCCTGGCACCTGATCCTGTCGGCCGAGCACCCCTGAGCCGCGGGCGCGTGCCCTTCGTCAGCGGACGGTGAGGACGACCTTGCCGGGGATGCTCGACGCGGCCTTGGTCAGGAACGCCTCGCGGGCCTCGGCCAGCGGGTAGACCGCGCCGACCGTCGGGCGGAGGCCGCCGGCGTCGACCCGGCGGGCGATCTCCTCCAGCTGGCCCCGGTCGGGGACGCGGACGAAGTACGTCGATCGCACCTCCTCCCCCACCGACCCCTCCGGCGGCACGCCGGCGATCGACACCAGCGCCCCGCCGTCCCGCACCACCTGGCCGGTGCGGGCGAGGACGTCGCCGCCGATCGTGTCGAAGGCCACGTCGACCCGCCGGATGCCCTGCTCGAACGGCTCCTTCTCCAGGTCGACGAACCGGACGGCCCCCAGGTCCATCACCGTGGCCCGGGCCCCGGGGCGGCCGGTGCCGATCACCTTCGCCCCGCACTCGGCGCCCAGCTGCACCGCCATGCTCCCGACCCCGCCGGCGGCGCCGTGCACCAGCAGAGCCTGCCCGGCGTTGAGCCAGCCGTGGACGAACAGCCCCTGCCAGGCGGCCAGCCCGGCCTGGGGCAGCGCCGCGGCCGCGGCGTGGTCGATCGTGGCCGGCTTGGGCGCCAGGTTGCGGGCCTCGATCGCCACGTACTCGGCGGCGGCGCCGTCGCGGTAGGGGTCGCCGAGGCCGAACACCTCGTCGCCGACGGCGAACCCGGTGGTCCCGGCGCCCACCGCCACCACCACGCCCGAGACCTCGTGCGCGGGCACCGACGGGGTGCGGGGGCGTCCGGCCCGGTCGACCCAGGTGGCGGGCCACCGCAGCTCGTCGGGGGTGAAGCCGCATGCGTGCACCTCGACCACCACGTCACCGGCCGTGGGCGTGGGGTCGGGGGTGTCCTCGTACACCAGCCCTTCGGGCCCGCCGGGCTCGTGGATGCGCACTGCCTTCATCGCTCTCTCCTCCGGGCGTCGCCGTTGACGCCCCTCCGGATGCCCGCCGCCGGGAACCGCCCCCGCCCGACGGCCCGGAACCTACCTCGCCGAACCCCCGGTCCCCCGGACCACGCGGTCCCGCCACCGGGACAGGAGGTTACTTGCGGCACGACCAGTAACTTGCCGGGCCGGGAGGGGGCAGGAGCGCCGGGAGCCGGTAGTCCTGGGGCATGGAAGTCAAGGAGCTCGGCCACCTGGTGCTGTACGTGCGCGACGTCGAGCGGTCGTCGCACTTCTACCGGGAGGTCCTCGGCTGGCGGCAGATCGTCCCCGACCCCGACGCCCCCGGCGCCACCCCCGTCCCCATCGCCGTGTTCTCGGCACCCGGCGGCCGCACGCACCACGAGCTGCTGCTGATCGAGGTCGGCCCGGACGCGGCGCCCATCCCCCGCGGTCGGCGGGTCGGGCTCTACCACTTCGGGGTGAAGATCGGCGACAGCGACGACGACCTGCGGGAGGCCCTGGCCCGCCTGGAGGCGGCCGGCACCCCGATCCTCGGCGCCAGCGACCACACGGTCAGCCACAGCCTCTACATCGCCGACCCCGACGGGAACGAGATCGAGCTCTACGTCGACGTCCCCGGCGTCGACTGGCGGACCGACCCGGCGCTGGTCGCCGCACCGGTGAAGCCGCTGCGGCTCTGACCCTCGGGGCCGCCCGACGGCTCGGCAGCGCCCGGGCGGGGAAGACGCGCGGGAACCGCACCACTCTCCCGGAGGAGGCCCCCGATGCCGGAGAAGCCCCACATCGTCGAGCAGGCCGAAGAGGCGCTCGACCGCCGCACCCCCTCGTCGCCCGACGGCGCCACCGTCGCCGACCAGCAGGCCCAGACCCGCCGCGGCCCGCTCGAGAGCGGCACCGTGCAGATGACCCGCGGCCAGTGGCACGGCATGGTCGTCGGCGGCCTCGTCGGCGTGGTCCTCGGCGTGCTGATCGCCCTCCCCTTCGCCGCCATCCCGTTCATGGAGCCGGTCGGCGCCCGGATCCTCCTGGTCGCCGTCCTCGGCGCCCTCGCCGGCGCGGCCGCCGGTGGCGTCTACGGCGGCGGCCGGGGACCCGAGCTGGAGGGCGAGGTCACCGACGCCGACGGCCGCCCGTCGATCGGCACCTCCCTCCGCGACCCCGGCACCGACGCCCGAGGACGGTGACCGCCCACGAGGGCGACCTCCCCGCCCTCGACGCCGACGGGCTGGCCGTCGTGGCCGAGGAGGCCGCGGGCTGCACCCGCTGCGACCTCTGGCGCGACGCCACCCGGACCGTGTTCGGCGAGGGGCCGGTGCCGTCGCCCCTGCTGCTGGTGGGCGAGCAGCCCGGCGACAAGGAGGACGAGGCCGGCCGGCCCTTCGTCGGCCCCGCCGGCCGGATCCTCGACGAGGCCCTGGAGCTCGCCGGGCTGGAGCGGGCGGCGCTGTACGTCACCAACGCCGTCAAGCACTTCAAGTGGAAGCCCCGCGGCAAGCGACGGATCCACCAGCGCCCCGCCACCGGTGAGGTCGTGGCCTGCGCCCACTGGCTCGACCGGGAGGTCGCGGCGGCGCGGCCCGCCGTCATCGTGGCCATGGGCGCCACCGCCGTCCGGTCGCTGTTCGGGGCGCCGGGCACCATCCGGGAGCTGCGGGGCGAGGTGCAGGAGAGCCGGTACGGCATCCCCACCGTGGTCACCGTCCACCCGGCCGCCGTCGTGCGGCTCCGGGAGCGGGACGAGCGCCGGGCCGAGCTGGAGGCGCTGGCCGCCGACCTGCGCCTCGCGGCCCGCCACGCCGGCGCAACCGGGTGAGCTCGGGGGCCATGGCCCCCGGACGTCCCCCGATCTCGGTGCGTCACTCGTCGTAGGTGGCGAGGGTGGCCTGGAGGTGGGCGACGCTGTCGCGGAGGCCGCCCTCGCGGCTGCGGGCCCGCCAGTCGCGCTGGTAGGCCTCGATGCCCTCCAGCAGGTCGCTCCGGAGGCCGTCCCGGTCCGGGACCGGGCCGCCGTCGACCCCCGCCGCCCGCAGCAGCCGGTAGGCGCCGTGGCGGGCCAGCCGGGCGACCGTGGTCAGCTCGGCCCGGACCAGCTCGGCGTCGGGGCACGACGGCTGCGACCGCCCGACGGCGTCGATCGCCGCGTCGAGGTCGGCGACCAGCGGCACCAGGCGCTCGGGGTCGGGCCGGCCGCCGACCAGCATCCCCACGTCGGGGCACAGGCCCGCCATCAGGGCGCTCCCGTTGAACGCCCGCTGGCCGGTGCGGCGCCACGCCCGGCCGAGGTCGGCGAGCACGGCGCCGAGGGTCCCGGTGGCGTCGCCGAGCACGTACCGGTCGAGGACGGCGGCCAGGTCGAGGTCGTGGTTCGCCGCCCGTGACCAGCTCACGGCGCCGCCGTGGACGAGCGGGGCGAAGCTCACCGCCGGCGGCTCCATGTGGCCCTCGTCGCCCCAGTTGGTGAGCAGGAGGCCGGGGGCGCCGCGGTCGGCCGCCACGTGGGCGGCGTCGACGATGTTGGCGAGCGCGTTGTCGAGGCGGCCGACCAGCGACAGCCACGTCGACGTGCCGGGCGCCACCCAGAACGGCACCCCGGCCTCGGCCAGCGGCCCGGTGTTGGCGGCGAAGCCCCGGTGGGCGTCGGGGTCGATGCCGATGCGGGCCAGCAGCTCCCGGATGTCGTCCGGGATCCGGCCGCCGTCCCCGCCCGCCGTCCCGCCGTCCGCGGCCGCCGGGTGGGGCGCCTCGTACGTCCACGTCACCGGCACCACGCCCGCGGGGAGCCGCCGCAGCAGGCCCGGGTGGGCGCGCAGCACGTCGGCCCACAGCAGCACCTCGTAGCCTCGGTCCAGCAGCGGCCCGGCGATGCGCAGCACGTGCTCGAGGTACACGGCCTCCTTGCCGCGGGCCGCCACCTCGGCCCGACTGGCGCCCAGGCCCAGCTCGAAGGTCTCGTCGCCGCCGATGTGCACCCGCCGGCTGGTGAAGTTGGGCAGGAGCTCGTCGAACAGGTCGAGGGCGAAGCGGGCGTTCTCGGGCGTCGGGGCCAGGACGCCCGGCGGGCGGCGCAGCCCGGGGAGCAGCTCGAAGCCGTCGGGCGTCTCGGCCCGGTGGCGGTGGTCGGGGTGCGCCAGCCAGCGGCCCATGTGCCCGAAGCAGTTCTGGTTGGGGACCAGCTCGATGCCGTGGGCGCGGCACCGGTCGTCGAGCCAGCGGACGTCGTCGGGCGTGAGCGGGGAGGCGTGCCGCCACACCGCCTCGTGGGCCGCGTAGGCGAAGGTGTGCTCCATGTAGAGCTGGAGCTGGTTGTAGCGCGCCAGCGCCAGCAGGCCGACGAGGCGTTCCAGCGTCGCCCGGGTCGGCACGCGGTCGCGGCTGATGTCGAGCATGAACCCGCGGACGGGCAGGTCGGGCCAGTCCTCGACCTGCACGCCGGGGAGCCGCCCGTCGGGGTCGGCCTGGTCCCGGAGCTGGCGGAGGAGGGCTTCGCCGTGGCGACGGCCGGCGTCGTCGGCGTGGTCGAGGGCGACCGCGTCGGGGGTGATGGCCAGCCGGAACCCCTCGGGCCGCAGCCCCGGCGCCCGGCGGGCCCGGACCGGCGTGGTGACCGGCGCGCCCGGGCCCGTGCGGGTGAGGCGTTGCGGTCGGGGGACGAGCAGGAGCTCGGAGGCGGTCGGCATGCCCAGCTTTCGGTCCGGTCGGGTCGGTCGGTCGGGTCGGGTCGGTCGGCCGTGTCCAGGTCGGCCGAGGCTCGGACGAGGGTCCGTCGACGATCGACAGCAGCTTGGCCGACCGGGGGGCGTACTGTCGCCGGCATGGACCGCACCTTCGACGATGTCCGCGCTGCGCTCGCCGAGCAGCACGCCGAGCTGTGGGGGATCATCGACGGCCTCGACCAGGCCGGCTTCGACCGCCCGTCGCTGTGCGCCGGGTGGAGCGTGGCCGACGTGCTGCTCCACATGGCCCAGACCGAGGAGATGGCGGTCGCCAGCCTGGAGGGCCGGATGGCCGACGCCGACACGGCGCTGACCTGGGCGGCGACCGAGGGCGTCGTGGCGGACGCCGACGACGGGGACGGGTCCGGCGGCGACGGCGCGCCCCGGGAGCTGAGCGTCGACGACCTCGCCGAGCTCGCCGTCCAGCGCGAGCGGGGGCAGCCGGGCGTGCGGGTGGCGGGCCGCTGGTGGGCCGCGTCGCACCGCCTGGAGGAGCTGCTGGCCGAGGCCGACCCCAAGGAGCGGGTGACCTGGGTGACCGGGCAGCTGTCGGTGGTGTCGCTGGCCACCACCCGGATCGCCGAGTGCTGGATCCACACCGGCGACATCGCCGAGCCCCTGGGCGTGGAGCAGGTGCCCAGCGAGCGGCTGCGCCACGTCGCCCGCCTGGCCTGGCGGACGCTCCCCTACGCCTTCGCCATGGCGGGCCGGGAGCTGCAGGCGCCGGTCGCCTTCCACCTCACCGGGCCCACCGGCGAGGAGTGGCGGTTCGA
>DATCLV010000586.1:0-12075 GCA_036563745.1 Acidimicrobiales bacterium
GCCGGACCGGCCGACGGTGTCGGATCAGCCGACGGTGAGGGTCCCGGACATGTCCGGGTGGATCTGGCACCGGAAGTCGTAGGTGCCCGGCTCGGACGGGGCGGTGAAGGAGGCGGTGCCGCCGCCGTCCACCTGGCCCGAGTCGAAGGCGCCGCCGGTCACGGTGTGGGGGGCGCCGTCCCGGTTGGCCACGGTGACGAGGCCGCCGGGGTCGACGCTGACGCTGCCGAACCGGAAGCCGCTGATCTCCAGCGTGGCTCCCGCTGCGGTCTGCCCGCCGCCCCCGCCACCGCCGCCGTAGCCGCCACCGTTGCCGCCGTTGCCGCCCGCGGGGACGGTGGCGGCGGGGGTGGCGCCGTTCGGCGACCCGGCCGGCGCCGGCGACCCGCCGGCGTCGAGGAAGAGGGCGCCGGCCGCCACTCCCGCGGCGGCCACGCAGACGACCAGTGCTCCGGTGATGGGTGTCGTGCTCATGGCCTTGGGTACGGAGGGTGTGCGACCGCGGTTCGGTCAGGCGTCGGGAAATCCGAAGTTGTCGAAGAACCACAGCGACGACGTGAGCCAGATCACGGTCAGCCCGGTCACGAGCAGGCCGCCGACCAGGGGCAACGTCCACGCCGGGCGCCCCTCGACGCGCAGCGCCAGCAGCTTCGTGGTGAACGCCCCGTAGAAGGCGCACCCCGCCAGCGAGTGGGCGAGGACCCGGGTGTCGGTGTCCTGGAAGCCCAGGGACCACAGGCAGTGGTAGGCCACCGGGAGGGACGCCAGGAAGGCGGCCGTGCCGGTCCACCGGTGCACCGGCCCCAGCCAGGCCGGGGCCGGACCGCGGACGCCGGGCAGCCGCCCCCACATCGCCAGGGCGCTGGTGAGCTGGACGAGGGCCAGGACGAACGCCGCGGTCCCGAGGTACACCTTCATCGAGATGAGGGTGGAGAACCCGAACGTCGCGATCGTGCCGCCCGACGGGTCGTGCAGCCGGCCGTAGGCCCCGAGGCTGAGCGCCACCGCACCGCCGGCCGCGGCGGCGAACAGCAGCGCCGTGGTGGCGTCGAAGCTCCACCGGGACGCCGCAGGCGGCGTCGGCGGCGCGGGCGGGACGGGCGGAGGGGCAGGGGGATCGGGGATCCAGGTCATCGTGGCCTCCTTGGGGCGCGTTGCAGTGACAACGCCCTTACGGAGACTGTGGCACCGCGGTTCGCGCCCTGCCCCCGATTCGACGGGCCTCAGGCGTCCGGGGCCGCAGTCACGGGTCTCGCCGCGACCTACAGCTCGCCGCGGAGGACGACCTCGCCCTGGGCGACGGTGCCGCCGTCGACCGGCTGGCGGGTGACGGTGAGGGCGTCGTAGTCGTCGGGGTCGACGCCCAGCCACAGCACGACCTCGTCCTGGTCGCCGCGGGCGTGGAACGTGCCGGCCGACACCTTCCCCTGCTCGCCCACCGCCCAGGCCTCGTAGAACGTGCCCTCCGGTGCCGGGGGCAGGCCACTGACGTCGAGGCGGACCTCCACGCCGGCGGGCATCGGCACCAGCTCGGCGCTCGCCGCACCCTCGGGCAGGGCCTCGGTGCCGGCGAGGGCCACCTCGGTCCCCGCCGGGTCGTCGTCGCCGGTCGCCAGCAGGCCGCCGGCCACGACGAGGCCCACGACCACGACGGCCGCCGCCGCCAGCAGGCCCGGCCGGGCCCACACGGGCCGCGCCCCGCGACGGCCGGCCGCGCCGCTGCGCCCCGAGGCACGACGCCGGCCGAGCTCGTCACCCGCGCCGCCGCCGAGGTCGACCGCACCGCCGTCACCCGCACCGTCCTCGTGCCCCTCGCCGGCCAAGGCCTCGGCCAGCACGCGGTCGCGCAGGCTCGTCGACACCTCGGCCCACACGGCCGGGTCGTCGAGGAGCCGGGCGACGGCAGGGTCGACGGGGTCGGTGCCGCTCACGACGTGCTGTACGTCCCGTGGTTGCGGTGCGGTTCGGTGGACATGGCGGAGCTCCGGGTCAGACCGTATCGACGTGGGAGGCGAGCGCGGCCGCCAGCTGGCGGTAGGCGCTGTGGGTGCGGGACTTGACGGTGCCGAGCGGGACGCCCAGGCGGGCGGCGATCTCGGGCTGGGTGAGGTGCTCGAGGTGGGCGAGCCGGACCACCTCGCGGGACGCGGGCGGCAGGCGGTCGATGGCCTGGCGCAGCGCCCACACGTCGGCGGTGTCGGCGATCGACGGGGGCTCGACCGAGGGCAGGTCGCCGGGAGCGACGTCGTCGAGGCTGCGGCTGGCGTGCCGGCGCTCGCGGCGCCACATGTCGACCGCGGTGTTCTTCACGATCGACCGCAGCCACGGGCCGAGCGGCCGGTCCGGCTCGTAGCGGGAGGCCGCCCGCCAGGCCTGGAGGAACGCCTGCTGCACCGCCTCCTCGGCGAGGCCACGGTCGCCCAGCAGGCCGGTGGCGACGGCGAGCATGGGGCCGGCGTACTCGTCGAACACCTCGGCGAGGGCGCTCTCGTCGCCCGCGGCGAAGCGCTCCTCCAGCGAGCGTGCTCCTCTCGTCCGACCCATCCCCTGATCCGCCTACCTCGGTCTGCGACCGCACCCTAGTGGGCGCTACGGGTCGCCCGCCTCGGCGCGGGCCTTGAGGCCGTCGGCCTCCATCTGCACGTAGCGACGGGTGCGCTTGCCGATCAGCAGGTGGACGAGCGGGGCGAGCAGGCCCTTCTGCCGGATGCGGAGGACGACCGTGGTGCCGTCGCCGCGGTCGTCCAGCTCGTGGTCGGCGGCGGTGGCGACCCCGGGGCTGGACGACTCCCAGGTGAACCGCCGGCCGGGCTCCCAGGTGCTGATCGTCCAGACGACGGTGGGCAGCGACGGCTGCCGCACCCGCACCCGGCTCCCCACGCCGAGCGGCCCGTCGTCGAGCGGGGTGAGCTGCTGCATCGACGCCGTCCACTCGGGCCACTCGGTGACCGCGGCCAGCACCTCCCACACCCGCTCCCGCGGGGCGTCGACGTCCACCCTGACCTCGTAGTCCATGCCCCCTGTCTACCGGCCCGGCCCGACGCCCGGCCCGGTCCAGCGACCCGGCACTGTATTGACCCTGCCAAATAGCGCTATTATCGCCGTACCGACTCGACGGGGGGAGAGAAGGAATGACACGAGCAAGACGGCTTCGGCGCGCCCTCGCGCTGCTCGCCGTCGGCGCACTGGCGTCGACGCTGGCGGTGACGGCCAGCGCGGCGGCCCCGGTGGCACCGACGGCCCCACAGGCGGCCAAGGCGGCGGGCGCACCGACCGGTCTCGACGCACCCGCCGGGCCCACCGCCGCCGAGCGGGCCGCGCAGGTGCAGGCCACCCAGGTGACCAGCATCGACTACGGGCCCTACACGGCCCCCGGTGCGCCCAACAACCCGGACGGGACCCACGGGCACGTCCACACCGGCAACCTGTTCGCCTTCGGGGTCCGGAAGCCCTGCAACGACTGCTACATCACCAAGATGTGGGCCGACCTGGTCTACCCGGACGGCCGGCAGGCCGGGTGGAGCACGAACACGATGCTCCACCACATGGTCCTGTTCAACGCCGACTGGACGAAGGTCGACCCGACCTGCCACGTCGGCTTCCCGTTCCCGCTGGGCCTGCTGTTCGGCCAGCGCTTCTTCGCCTCCGGCGACGAGCGCACGGTCATCGACCTGCCCGCCGGCTTCGGCTACCGGGTCAACGGCTACAGCACCTTCAACATGATCTACGAGCTCGCCAACATGCAGGCGGCCGCCCAGAACGTGATCATCCGGATGCACTACGAGTGGGTGCCGGCGTCGACGCCCGGCATCCGCAACGTGGAGCCGATCTGGTTCGACGTCGCCCAGTGCGGGTTCTCGACCGTGAGCGTGCCCCAGGGCCGCAGCGAGCGGTCGTGGACCTGGTGGGTCAACCGCCCCGGTGACATCGTCGCCATCGGCGGCCACATCCACGACGGCGGCGAGAACATCGAGATCCGCAACGACAGCACCGGCCGGGTGATCTGCAACTCGGTGGCCGGCTACGGCGAGTCGCCGCTCTACATCGACCACCACGGCGAGGGGCACATCTCGTCGATGTCGAAGTGCCACTCGACGGGAGGCGAACCCCACATGCGGGTGGAGAACGGCCAATGGGTGACGATCAGAGCGAAATACAACATGCCCGCCGCGGTCGACGACCAGATGGGCATCGTGATGGCGTTCGTCGCCCAGTAGGGCGACCAGCGGCGACGACCACCCGGGGCGCCCTCCTGCCGACCGGCTCCGCTCGGCGGGAGGGCGCCCCGCGCCCGGTCAGCAGGGCGACGGGGTGCGGGGCTCGGCCCGGACGACCACGTCCGCCTCCGCCGTGCGGCGCAGCCGACCAGCGCCCTCCGGGTCGGGCGAGGCGCCGTCCTCGCCGGTCCCGCCCCTCGTCCCGTCGTCGGCCGTGGCCCCGTCGGTCGCCGCCGGTTCGACCAGGCTCGCCCCGTAGGCGATCGACCCCAGCGCCAGCACGAAGCCCAGCAGCTGCGCCACCGACAGCGACTCGCCCAGCAGCGCCCACCCCACGGTGGCGCTGGTGACCGGGGCGGCCAGGGTCAGCAGCGGGGCGGCCGGCGCCGGCAACCGCCGGATGCCCCGGAACCACACCACGTAGGCCAGGCCCGTCGACAGCAGGCCGATGTAGGCGTAGCCGAGCGCGTGGCCGAGGGTCGGCGACGGGGGCGCGCCCTCCACCGCCAGCGCCAGCGGGACCAGGACCACGCCGCCGAGCAGCAGCTGCCACCCCGTGGCCGCCACCGGGTCGGGCGGGGTCGGGAACCGCTTGGTCAGCACGACCGCCATCGAGAACGCCACGTTGGCGCCGAGGGCCGCCAGCAGCCCCACCGGGTCGAACCCGGCGCCCGGGCCCACCACGACGAGGCTGACCCCGACCGCCGCCACCACACCGACGGCCAGGTCGATCCCCCGCGGCCGCCACCGGGCCACCAGCCAGCCGAGGCCGGCGACGAGCAGCGGCCCCAGCCCCCCGAACGCGGCGGCCACGCCCCCGGGCAGGCGGTACATGGCCACGCTGAGAAGGGGGAAGAACAGGCCGAAGTTGAACAGGGACAGCAGGGCGATCCGCCCCCACTCCCCCGCCCGGGGACGCCAGCGCGACACCCACCAGCCGCCGGCGATCAGCAGGACGCTGGGCGGGACCACCCGCATGGCCGACACGAGCAGCGGGCGGCCGTCGGGCAGGACCTCGGTCACCACGGCGAAGTTCGTGCCCCACGAGATCGGCGCCAGGGCCGTGAGCCCGGCGGTGGCCAGCTGCCGGGCCGCTCCTCCGTTGTCCGCACCGGCCATGCCGCTCCTCGCCGTCCTCGCCGTCGTGGGGAGGGCAACCTACCTGCGCCCTCCCCACGGCCGGCACGGCCGGCGCTGGTGTCAGCCCCCGGCCGCGGGTGACCCCTCCGGGGGCGGGTAGTCGGGCGGCAGGTCGGCCGGGTCGAGCTCGTCGACCACGGTGACCGTGTCCTCCTCCTCGAACAGTCGGGTCTCGGGGACCTCGTCGGCGGTGAACCGGGCACCGTTGTTCGAGCGCCGCCACACGCCCTTGCCCATCACGCCCCGCTCGTCCTCGGCCTCGACGTCGGGGTCCCACCAGATCTCGGAGGCGTCGTCGATGGCCTGGTAGTCGTAGGCGGGGAAGAAGCCCCAGTTGCCGAAGCTGACCTGCGGCGTGGTGGCGCCGCCGCCCAGCGGCGGGATCCGGAACAGGCCGCGGGCGAAGGTCTCCGGGGTCAGGTCGGGCCCCGCCATGTGGAGGCCGGCGGCCACCCACACCGCCGGCGGGGCCAGCACCCCGTACTGGTTGGCGGCCGGCGGCATCGTGTCCTCGCCGAAGTACCAGCGGTAGAGGCGGATGTACTCCTGCAGGTCCTGGTCGACGGGCGCGGCCAGCTGGGAGATGCCGAACGCCCGGACCATCTGCTCCTGGTCGTACTGGCGGCCGAACATGTTGGTGTCGGTGAGCACCGTCCCGGTGAAGATCCACTCCGGGAAGTAGTCGGCCTCGGTGGCCGCCCGGGTGAGGTAGATCGGCATGATCGGGTCGCCGAGGAACACGATCGTGGTGATGCCCTCGGCCTTGTACTGGGCGATCAGCTCCGCGGCCTTGGTCGGGAGGTTGGCGATGTCGAGGATGTAGCTCTCGCGGATGGCGACATCGGCCATGTCGGCCCGCTCCCGGCTGGTCTCCTCGAACACCGGCGGGTCCTGCTCGAAGTGGATAACGCCGATCTTGCGGGCCCGGCCCTGCAGGTCGCCACCGGCGAGCTCTGCGACGGTCTCGGTGTCGGCGCCGAGCGCCTCGACCCAGGCGTCGAGCAGGTCGAGGATCTGGTTCGGCGACGGGAGCGGGTTCCACACGTAGGGCGCCATCTCCAGCGCCATCGAGTCCGGCACGGCCGAACCGGTGCAGCCGTAGCAGATGACCCCGGCGTTGGCGAGCTCCTGGGCGAAGGCGCCGCGGTCGAGGGCGGGGCCGCCGATGACGATGAACGGCTCCATGGCCAGGATGTCCTGGGCGTCGGACACGGAGGCGACCGGATCGTTGGCGGCGCCGGAGGCGGCGAAGCGCACGAGCTCCAGCTCCCGGCCGTACATCTCGCTCAGCGAGGTGTACAGCTCCATGTAGTCCTCGACGGTCTCGGTGCGCTGCTCGGCGGTGTCGTTGGCGCCCATCGTGCCGAGCAGCGCCGCGAGGTCGGCGCTCTGCTCGGGGGCGTAGAACACGATCTTGATCGAGTCCTCGGTGACGCCCTGGTAGGTGGCGCCGCCGTTGTCGCCCTCGAACTCGGGCACGCAGGGCAGGGCCAGGTGCGACGGCATCTTCAGCCGGCCGGTCTCGGGGTCGCAGCTGTCGGGCCAGGTGTGGTCATCGACCTCCCCCGCCTCCTCGGCCTCCGCGTAGGTGATCGGCATCCGCCCCACCGGGTCGGGGGCGCCGGGCTCGACGTCGACGTCGTTGTCGCCCCACTCGAGGTCGTCGGGCGACGCCGCCTCCGCCGCGTCGCCGTCCTCGCCGTCGTCCCCACCGCCGCCGATGCCGACCACGGCGCCGACCGCCAGGAGCAGCACCACGATCAGGGCCAGCGGCCCGTAGCGGCGCAGCGTCGTGCTCCGGTCCCCGGAGCCTCCGTCGTCTGCTGGGAGCATCAGCTGTCCTTCCCTCCCTCACCCGCCGCGGCGGTCGCCGCGGCGGCCCGTGTGCCCGTCCTCCGGACCACCGCCTCGTTGGTGCCCAGGTAGGCGGCGACCACCGCCGGGTCGGCCAGCACGTCGGCCGGCGCGCCCTCGGCCACCACCCGGCCCTGGTCGAGCGCCACCATCCGGTCGGAGACGGCGGTGACCAGCGGCATGTCGTGCTCGATCACCACGATGCTGGCGCCGAGCTGGTCGCGGATCCGGCCCAGCACCGGTACGAGGGCCTCGGCCTCGCGCTGGGCGATCCCGGAGGACGGTTCGTCGAGCAGGATCACCGTCGGGCGGTGGGCCACGAGGCAGGCCAGGTCGACGATGCGGCGGGAGCCGGTCGACAGCTCCTGCACGAACTTCGACCGGAACGCCCCCAGGCCCAGCAGGTCGAGCAGCTCGTCGACCCGCTTCTGCACCGCCTGCTCGGCGTCGAACGCGGCCGGGAGGTGCAGGGCCGCCTGCACCGGGTCCTTCACGGCGACCCACCGGTCGAGCGCCACGGCGATGCACTGCTCCACGGTGAGGGCGGGGAACAGCCGGGCGTCCTGGAACGAGCGGCCCAGGCCGCGGCGGGCCCGGGCGTCGGTGGGGAGCGAGGTGACGTCGCGGCCGCCGAGCAGCACCCGGCCCTGCTCGGTGGGGAGGTAGCCGGACACCAGGTCGAACACCGTGGTCTTGCCGGCGCCGTTGGGCCCGATGATGCCGAGGATCTCGCGGGGCGCCACCGAGAACGACACGCCGTCGACGGCCCGGACCCCGCCGAAGCTGCGGGTGAGGCCGACGACCTCGAGGGCCGGCGGGCGGTCGGCGGCGGGGTCGGTGCCGGCGTTGCCGTCGGCGTCGGCGGTCGGGCTCCCGTTGGCTCCCGCAGCCCCGTCGGCCGTCCGGGCCGGTTCTCGGGCCGCCCCTGCCCCCGCGCCCGCAGGCACGGGCTCGACGCCGTTGCCGCGCACCTGCACCTCGGTGGCGGCCGCCGCCCCCTCGAGGAACACCGACCGCAGCACGTCCGGCCGCTCCAGCAGCTCCTCGGTGGGCCCGTGGAAGCGGATCTCGCCCTTCTCCATGAAGTAGGCCTCGGACGCCATCGTCAGCGCCACGTTCACCGACTGCTCCACCACCACGACCGTGGTGCCCTGCCGGGCGATGCCCCGCACGATCTCGACCAGCCGCTGCACGATCACCGGGGCCAGGCCCAGCGACAGCTCGTCGATCAGCAGCAGCTTGGGCCGGGAGATGAACGCCATCGCCAGCGACAGCATCTGCTGCTGGCCGCCGGACAGGTTGGCGGCCGGGTCGTCCATGCGGTTCCGCAGCTCCGGGAAGATGTCCAGCGCCTCCTCGGTGCGGCGGGCGGCGCCCTTGCGGTCGCGGCGCTGCAGCCACGCGGCGGCCCGCAGGTTCTCGGCCACGGTCAGCGACGGGAACGTGCCCGCCCCGCCGGGGACGAGCGTCACGCCCCGGGGCGTGATCTGGTGGGCGGGCGCGTAGGTGATGTCGCGGCCGTCGAGGATGACCGTGCCCTTGTTGGCAGGGACGAGGCCGGCGATCGCCTTGAGCAGCGTCGACTTGCCGGCGCCGTTGGTGCCGAGCAGGGCGACGATCTCGCCCTCGTCGACCTCGAAGTCGACGCCGAAGAGCACCTGCACGTCGCCGTAGCTCACCTCGACGCCCCGGACGACCAGGTGCTTCGCCTCCCCGGCCTGCCGCCGGCGCAGCACCTCGCTGCGGGCCGCCGAGGCCGACCACACCTGCTGGATGTCGCGGGTGATGAGGTCGCCGGCCGACACGATCACCAGGCCGCCGAGCAGGAACACCGGGACCATCAGCGTGATGCCCCAGCGCATCCCCCACGTGTCGCCCACCAGGGCGATCAGCGGCAGCATCGCCATGCCCGACATCACGAACACCGACGCCATGGCGAAGCCCATCGAGCGGGCCCGCGGCGGGATCGCCAGCGACAGGGCGGCGAACACGCCCGGCAGCGTGAAGGCGAGGCAGGCGGCGATCACCACGTGGCACGCCACCGCCACCAGGACGTGCGGCGACCAGGCGAACGCCAGGACCGCCGCGCAGCAGAGGAACAGGCCCTTGGCCAGGAGCCCGAACAGCAGCCGGGGGTCGCGGGCGAACAGCTTCATGCCGAGGCGGGCGCCGATCACCAGGCCCGCCAGCTGCGACGGCCCCTCCACCAGCCCGACGACCCAACCCCGCTGCGACTCGTCGAGGCCGTACACGTCCACGTACATGAACGTGCTGAAGATCACGAACCCGACCAGCGCCGGCATGAGGAACGGCAAGGTCCGGTAGACCCGGCGCAGGCTGTCGATCTGCCAGCACATCCGCCAGCCCTCGGCCAGCGTGGGCGCCTCCTCCTCGGTGCCGACGGTGTCGACGTCGACGCCCATCGCCGCCCGCTCCCGGGCACCGCGGACCGGCTCGGTCAGCCGGGCGCCGACCAGCACCAGCAGCAGCGTGGGTAGGGCGAACAGCAGGAACGGGGCCCGCCAGCCGAACGCCTCGGCCACGTAGCCCGACCCGACGCCGCCGATCAGGGCGCCGACGGCGTTGCCCGACCGGTGGAACGAGAACACCCGGGGGCGCAGGCCGATGTCGTAGTAGTCGGTGATGAGCGAGGCGTGGGACGGCTCGATGAACGCCTTCCCGATGTTCGAGCACGCCAGGAACACGGCGACGAACCAGATGTTCGGCGAGATGCCGACCGCCGAGGTCGCCACCGAGAAGACGAGGCCGCCGAACAACGCCATCCGCACCCGGTTGCGGCGGTCGGCCAGCGAGGCGATCGGGATGGCGAGGGCGAAGGCGGCGGCGAACGCCAGGACGAACGGGACGGTCACGCCGGCCAGGCCCACGCCGAAGTGGTCGGCGACGGTGGGCGCCACCACGGCGAACGAGGTGCGGGACACCTCGTCGATGGCGTTGAGGCCGGTGAGCACCAGCAGGGCGAGCATCGGGCCGTCGCCGGTGAGCTCGTCGAACCACCGGACCGGGTGGCGGACCGCGGTGGCGAAGCGCCGGTGCCAGGGGGCGTCGCTGGCCGGGGCGGGGGCGAAGGGGATCACGACGCACCCACCGGGGTGTCGGTGCCGGCGGCGGGCGGGGTCGTGGCGGCGGTCGTGGCGGCGCCTGCCGTGTCGCCTGCCGCGTCGCCTGCTGTGTCGCCTGTCGGGCCGCCGCCGTCGTCGGGCGGGGGCTCGAACGCCGTGCCGGCGCCGATCTCGGGCTCGGCCACGTCGGCCAGCAGGCTCGGCACGATCAGCCCCCGGCGCCGGGCGACCCACCGCAGGTAGAGGTCACGGCCCCGGAACAGCGCACCGCCCACCCCGCCCGGCAGCACCAGCAGCACGACCAGCACGCCGATCGCCGTCGTGAACAGCTGCCACTCCGTGGGCAGGAACCAGCCGCCGCCCTTCAGGAACAGCGAGCCCAGCACCGCCCCGAGCACCGACCCGAGACCGCCCACCACGGCGGCCGTGAACACCACCAGGTTCTCCTCCTCGCGGAAGAGGCCCAGCGTGAAGTGCCCCTGCAGGTGCACGAGCAGCACGCCGGCCACGGCGGCGAGGAAGCCCGACAGCGCGAACGCCGTCAGCTTCGCCCGCACCACCGACACCCCGTAGGCGGCCACCGCCCGCTCGTTCTCCCGCAGGCCCTGGAGGACGCGGCCCGTGCGGCTCCGCCGGATGCCGGTCACCCCCACGACCAGCAGCGCGAACGTGACCAGCGCCAGCTTGTAGACACCGGCCGGGGAGTCGTACTCCCACTGGCCGAGCAGCGGGTCGGGGTCGAGGCGCTGGTCGGGCACCCAGTCGAAGAACTGCGGGTTGAGGATGTAGTGCGTGGTGGCGAGGGCGAACGCCAGGCTCGTCACCGCCAGGTACAGGCCCCGGAGCCGCAGGGCCGGCAGGCCCACGACGATCGCCACCGCCGCGCCGATCAGCCCCACCAGCGGCAGCGCCAGCGCGATGTCGAGCCCCCACTCGTCGGTGGCTTTGGCGCCGAAGGCCCCGCCGACGGCGACGAAGCCCATCTGCCCCAGCGACACCTGCCCGGCCCAGCCGGTCAGCACGGTGATCGACAGGATGATGATGGCGAAGATGAGGACCGCCGCCGCCTTCAGCGTCGACCCCGGGCCGAGCCAACTCGGCAGCAGCCACAGCACCACCGCCGCCACCGGCAGCAGCGCCCACCGGGCCGTCACCTCGGGCAGCCGGGCCAGCTCCCGGGGGATCGGCCGCAGGAGCCCGGCCGCCTGCCACGACGACGTCGCCTCGGCGTCGAGCCGGCTCAGCCCGGGCCGGCGGAGCACGAGCGTCACCAGGATCACGAGCGCCAGCACCGGGGCGACCACGAAGTCGCTGCCCAGGTCGAGGTGGACGGGCCCGAGCGCCAGCTCGTCGTTCCAGCGGACGTGCGCCTGCAGCAGGCCCAGGGCCAGGGCGCTCGCCACGATCGCCGGCAGGTTGGTGAGGCGGCCCATCATCAACGCCGCCAGGGCGCCGAGCAGCACGGACAGGCCCATCGGCGACCCCAGCGGCAGGCCCACCAGCCCCGCCTGGAGCCACAGCGCCACGAACGACAGCAGCGCGGCGATCGCCCACACGTAGGTGTGGAGGCGGCCGACGGGGATGCCGAGCAGCGACGCCCGGTCGGCGCGGTCGGCGGCGGCCCGGACGGCGACGCCCACGTCGGTGAACCGCAGGAACAGCGCCACCGCCAGGATCGCCAGCGGCGCCAGCGTCCAGGCCACCAGGTAGTCGCCGTCGAAGGTGAACGGCGCGACCTCCCGGTCCCACGACAGCGGGGCGTCGATCCGGCTGTTCAGGCC
>DATCLV010000564.1:0-2485 GCA_036563745.1 Acidimicrobiales bacterium
GTGACGCGGGTCCTGATGACCCCGGCGCTCCGGGCGCACGCCGCCCTGCGGAAGGGTGCGCTGCGGCGGGCCGAGGTGACGGCCCGGCGGGTGCTCCAGACCGCCCGGGCGATGGGGATCCCCCGCCACCCGGGCCTGCGCGACGCCCGGGTGGCGCTGGCCGGTGTGGCGGCCGAGCGGGGCGACTTCGACGAGGCCGAGGAGCTCCTCGACCTGGCCGCCAGCATGGCCGACCAGCTCTCGTGGGCCGCCTACGCGGCCGTGTACCGGGCCGAGCTGGCCGACGTCCGGGCCGGGCGCGGCGAGCCGGCGGCCGCCGTCGACCTGCTCGACGACATCCGCCGGCAGCTGCCCGACCGGCTGGCGGGGCCGGAGCTGCGGGCCGTGCTCGACGCCCACGAGGCCGGCTTCCGGCTGGAGGCCGGCCAGCCCGACCGGGCCGCGGCCCTGGTCGAGGGGCTCCTCCCCGGCGCCCGCCGCGACCTGGTCGAGCTGCGGCTGGCCCTCGCCCGCCACGACCACGACGAGGCCGCCGCCCGCCTGGCCGCCTTCGACCCGGCCCACCGGCGCGACCGGCTGGCCCGCGACCTGGCCGCCGCCCGGCTCGCCGCCGCCACGGGCCGGGCCGCCGAGCGCGACCGGCACCTCCTGGCCGCCGCCCGCACCGGCGTCGCCGAGGGGTTCACCACCACGTTCCTCCGGCAGGCCCCCGACCTCGTGCCGGCGCTCCGCCCGCTGGCCGGGCGCCACGACGAGCTGCGTCCCCTGGTCACGGCGGTCGACGCCGTCACCGCGCGGCGCGTCCGGCCCCGCCGCACCGCCCTGTCGGCCCGGGAGCAGGCGGTCCTGCGGCACCTGGCCGGCGACCTCACCCACCAGGAGATCGCCGGCGAGCTGGAGGTGTCGACGAACACCGTGAAGAGCCACGTCCGGTCGCTCTACCGAAAGCTCGGCGTCCAGTCCCGCCCCGAGGCGGTCGCCGCGGCCCGGCGGGCCGCCCTGCTGTGATGCGCTGACCAGCGGTTCCTCACGTTCCGCGCTCAGATCACCCGCGACGAGTGACGCCGCCTCACCCCCGGGTGGCCCACACTGGCCCCGAGCGCATGAGGGCTCGGCGTCGGTTCCCCAACCCTCCCCCCAGCACCGACGCCGAGCCCCGCTCTCCTTCCTGCGTGCGGGCCCACGTCACCGGCTGCGGCGCGGTCACCCCGATCCTCACCCCAGTGAGGCACGGAGAGTGACGGGACGTACGCTTAGTGCCCGATGGAGCACGAGATGCAGATCGTCCGGCGGCCACGGGTGGTCGATCTGCTCCGGCGGGCGACGTCCAGCGCGCTGACGATCGTCCAGGCCCCGCACGGCTACGGGAAGTCCGTGGCCGTCGAGCAGTTCGCGGCCGAGGGCCTGTTCCGGGTGATCCCGCTCGACACCCGGCACCTCACCGGCGTCCGGTTGCCCCGGCCCGACACCATCGCCTGGGACCGGGAGCGGACGCTGATCGTGTTCGAGGACGTCGACCAGGTCACCGACAACGCGATCCTCGACCAGCTCGCCCAGCTGGTGGAGCGCGTCCCCGAGCACGTGCGGATCCTCGTCACCAGCCGGCACCCGCTCGACCACCGGCTGCCGGTCGCCCGCTGGCGGGCCCAGGGTCTGCTGGCCGAGGTCGGGCCCGAGGAGCTGTGCTTCCGGCCCGAGGAGGTGGCGGCGGCCTTCCCCCACGACCCGCTCTCCCCCGCCGACCGCGACCTCCTGCACACCCTGGGCGACCGGTCCGAGGGGTGGGCGGCGGGCCTGCGGCTGCTGGCCGCCACCTCGCCCACCGGGCCGATCGACCCCTACGAGGGCCGGGCCCTGCTCGACCGGGTGCTGGTCGACCAGCCCGACGACGTCCGCGAGTTCCTCATCAGCACCTCGGTGCTGTTCCGCTTCACCGCCGACCTGTGCCGGCACGTCACCGGCTCGGCCGACGCCGGGCTGCTGCTCGACCGGGTGGACCAGGCCGACCTGTTCCTCCAGGCCCTCGACGAGGAGCGGGTGTGGTTCCGCTACCAGCGGCTCTTCGGCGAGCTGCTCCGGTCGCAGCTCCAGCACCGCGACCCCGACCGCCTCCACGAGCTGCACCGGCGGGCGGCCGGGTGGTTCCTGGAGCGCCACGAGCCCGACGCCATCGGGCACCTGGTGGCCGCCGGTGAGGGCGAGCGGGCGCTCGACCTGCTCGCCGCCGACGTCGACTTCGCCCCGCACCCCGGCGACGGCCTGGTCGACTGGCGATCGGTGTTCCCGGCGGCGTGGGTGGCCGAGTCGCCGACCCGCATGGTGTACGTGGCGTCGGTGCTCACCCGCACGGGCTGGCCGCGGGAGGCGGCGGGCTGGCTCGACCGGGCCGAGCGGGCGCTGGCCGCCGGGCCCGACGACGACTTCGCCCGCGCCCACCTGCTCGCCACCCGGGCGATCTGGCACACCTTCGACGGCAACCCCGCCG
>DATCLV010000566.1:0-1569 GCA_036563745.1 Acidimicrobiales bacterium
GGCCGCGTGCTGTCGATCCGGGCGCACGACCTGCAAGCGCTCGCCATCGTGTACGACTCGTCGCCGTCCGGCCTGATCGAGCGGCTCAACGAGCACGGCGTGCTGCTCACCAGCGACCCGCGCGCCCTCTTCGCCTCCTGACCTTCCCGCGACGGTGCAGTTGTGCCACCGGCACCGGCCCTGGCACGGCTGCACCGTCGCGTCGTCCAACTCCGTTGATCGCGCCGACCGGACGGGCTGGCGCCCGTCGCGCCCGATACCGCCGCGTCTGCTTCCACCGCGCCCAATTCCATTGATCACGCTGACCGCCGGCTGGCGTCCGCCACGTCTAAATCCGTTGATCACGTTGACCGGGCGGGCTAGCGTCCCCGGCATGGCAGTCATGATGGCGGTCTTCCGTGGCCGCGGCCGGGCGACGCCGTGCCGCCTCGGCCCGCACGGCCCGCATCGCCTCGGCCCGCACCACCCGGCCGAATCCGCCCGGGGCCCACGCGCTCGCTGACCACGTCGCCGCCCGGCTGGTGCGGCAGTCCCCGGTCACACCCGACGACCTCGTCCTCGACCTGGGGGCCGGCACCGGCGCGCTCACCCTCCCGCTCGCCCGCACCGGCGCCCGCGTCATCGCGGTCGAGCGCGACGCACGCGCCGCCCGGCGGCTCACCGCCGTGGTCGCCCGGTACCCGAACGTGACGGTTGTGTGCGGGGACGCGCTCACCGTGCCACTCCCCCGCCGGCCGTACCTGGTGGTGGCGAACATCCCGTTCGGGATCACCACGGCGCTGCTGCGCCGGTTGCTGGACTCCCCGCTCAGCGCGGCCGACCTGGTCGTCGAGCGCGGGGCAGGGCTGGGGCTCACCGCCGCCCGACCGGGACGGGCAGAGCTGCTGTGGTGGCAGGCCGGCTTCCGGCTCACCCGGGGCGCCACCCTGCCAGCCACCGTGTTCCGCCCGCCGCCCTCGGTCGACGCGCTGGTGCTGCACATCCACCGCCGGCCACAGCCACCACCGGCCGGCCTCGCCCGCCTGCTCAGGCGCGCCTACCGCAGCGCCGGTGCGCCGGTCGGGCACGTGGTCGGCCGCAGCGCGGCCCGCCGGGCCGGAGTGGACCCGCGCCTGCCGGTCGTCCACCTCACCGCCGACGAGTGGGTGGGCATCGCCCAGGGCCAGGCAGGGCGTTGATTCGCCAGTAGCGCCAGATCGCTGCGGCGCAGCGCGTTATCGCCTGGCCGGCCGGGCCCTGGTCGGGCCAGCACCACCATGCCCGGCACCAGCGCGCCCAGGCCGTGACCCACCCGGGCGCCTCGCACGGGCCCGGCCTTGCCCCGAGGCGGTGTTGTTCAGGACGCTATAGAGCTGCATCGTTTGTGACAGCACGCCCCCGGGCCCCGCAACGGCACCGCATCGGCCCGCGCGTCTGTCGCCCTCACGCCTCGGCCCCACGCCTCGCCCGCGCTTCGGCTTTGCGCTCCGCCCACGCCTCGCCCGCACACCGCCCCCACGCCTCGGCCCCACGCCTCGCCCGCACACCGCCCCACGCCTCAGCCCCACCCTCGGCCCCACGCCTCAGCCC
>DATCLV010000569.1:0-2602 GCA_036563745.1 Acidimicrobiales bacterium
GCGGCCCGACGGGCGCCGGTCCGACGGGCGGCGGCCCCCACCCCGCCCCGAACTCGACCGGCGGGCCCGCGTCGACCGGCCCGACCGCCACGCCGTCGACCCCCACGGCCGGCACCCTCACGACCGGCACCCCGACCTCCACGGCGGGCGCCGCCACCCCGGCCGCGCCCGACGCCCCAGGCGCGCCCGACGCCCCGGCCACCCCGAGCGGGTCGGGGGCCACCGACGCCGCCGCCCCGACCGGCACCCGACCGTCTACCGAGCCGGCACCCGAGGCCCGTGCCGCCGACCCCACCGGACACCCGCCCGCCGGGGCCCGGCCAGCCGAGGCCACCGGCACTCCCGGGCCCCGATCGACCGACCCGACCGGCCAACCCGAGACCGCACCCCGCCCGGCCGACCCCGCCGGCCAACCCGAGGCTGCACCCCGCCCGGCCGACGCCGACGGGCCGGCCGCCCCCGGCGGGACGAACCCCGCCCGAGGCGCCGATCCGGCAACACCGGCGCCCGCGCCCAAGGTCGGGGAGCCCGGCGGCCCCGCTCACGCCGACGGCCCCACGCCCGCCGCCGGCACCTCTGCGCCGCATGGCGAGACGCCACCCGGCGCCCACGCCGGCGAGGCCCCTGGCCAACCCCGCCCGGAGGGTCCCGCGGGCGGCGACGACCCATCCCCGGTACCGCCGGGCGCGGCGCCGCTCGACACGTCCTCGACCCCCTTCTCGGGGCCCGGCGACGCCGGCACCCCGCCGCCTCCTGCCGGCGTGGAGAACCCCGGCATGCCGCTGTTCCGGCGGCGCCCCGACCAGCCGCCCCTGTCGCACGACCCCAACGCCACCCAGCCCGACCTCCCGCTCCCGCCGGCGTTGGACCAGCCGCTCCCGGACCGGGCCTTCAACCCGCCACCGCCCGAGGCGGCCCTGCCCGGGCACCCGCCTACACCACCGCCCCGCCTCGACCCCTCGTACAAGCCCGTCGTCGTGGGACCCGACGACGGTCCCCGGCCGCGCGTGGCCCCCGAGCCCCCGTCCTACCAGGCCCCGAACGCCGACGCGTCGATCTCCCACCAGATCGACTGGCTGATCCAACACCAGCCGGTCCGTCACCGTTTCAATCCCTCCCCCGAGGACGTGGGCCGCCGGGTCAGCGACCTCTACCCCCACCGGTTCGCCCCCGACGAAGACCTCGACCAGCAGCTCAACGACCTCGTCGAACGGGTCGGCCGCAACCACCCCGAGCGGTACATCCACCTCTTCAACCCCAACTTCGAGCCTGGCTTCGGGGCCTACTCCACCAACTGCGCCGACGCGATGCGGGCCTACGCCACCGTGCGCCTCACCGGGAGCGGCTACGCCGCCGCCGGTGACAGGGCGTTCTCCGAGCTGGACCTGACCCCGTGGTGGGCGGGGGTGACCCCTCAGCACACCATCTACGCCCAGAGCCTCGCCGACCTCGGCCCCTTCCAGCAGCGAGCCTGGGACTACCTCGCCAGCCACATCACCGGCGGCCCACGGGGCCGCGTTGGCATCGTCGTCGTGACGTGGGAGCCGGTCGTCGTCAAGGGCACGGCGCAGGCGGGCGCCGTGCACGCGCTCGGCATCGAGCTGGGCATGGACGACAAGGTCAAGTGGGTCGACCCCCAGAGCGGCACGTACCAGGACTGGCCGCCGCAGTACCCCAATCGGATCGTCAGCGCCAACCTGATCTACTGCGACCCCACCGAGCTGGTCTGGCGCTCCGGCGGCCCCGGCGACCTGTGGAGCCAGGCCCCGTACCACACCCGCGCGCAGCCGTACCCGTCGACGCCCGTCTTGGACTTCTCCGGAGAGACGCTGGCCACCCACGAGGGTCTGCCTTCCTGGGTGAGCGCCCACCGCGGCAACACGCTGCGCGACCACACGGGGCTGTCCGACCAGCAGCTGCGGATGTACCTCGACCAGAACCCGAGGCAGCCGTTCCACTCGACCTTCAGCGATTGGACGTCGGCCGACCACTGGGTCGACGACGTGATCCGGAGGTACAGGGCCGACGTCGACACGTGGCTCCGGCAGACCGGCGAGCCGCGGCTCGTCCTGCACCACAACTACGGCCCCGGCTTCGAGACCGGGCGGATCCTCCGGCCGGGCGCGCCCCACAGCGACTGGGCCAACGGGGTGGCCGTCACCCTCGAACGGCGGCCCCCGGGTGTCTGGCCGGCGTACACCATCGTCAACGCCCACCCGACCGACCCGCTGGTCCCCGCCCCGCCGCCCCCGCGCCCAACCGGGTCGCCGCCCGGTCCGTCCGACGTCTCGCCGCCGCGGCCGCCGGTCGCACCACCGCCGCCGCCACCGGGCCCGCCCCCGGTCGCACCGCACGTGCAGCCCGGCCCGCCGCGCACCCAGCCCGCGCCGCACGACACCGCCGCCGAGCCGTCGGCCGCGGCCGACGCCCCGGGCGGCCCAGCGGGCGCCACCGGCGCCGACGACGCAGGGTTGCCGGACCCGTCGGCGCACGCGGCCGCCACCGAAGCGCCCTACGGCGGGATCGTCGCCAAGCCACTGCTGTCCTCGGTCACCGCCGCCTCCGACGCCGCGAGCGCCGCCGCCCACACGCTGACACCCGA
>DATCLV010000587.1:0-5597 GCA_036563745.1 Acidimicrobiales bacterium
GTCGGTCGCCGGCCTCATGCGCCTCGACCCCGGCGCCTCGGTCGAGCCGCACGTGCACCGCCGCTCGCACCACCACGTCTGGGTGGTCGAGGGCTCGGCGGTGGTCCAGGGACGCACCCTGGCGGCGGGCAGCTACGCGCACATCCCCGCCGGGGTGCGGCACGGGACGACGTCGCTGGAGCCCGACGGTTGCACGCTCTTCTACCTCTACGTGCGCGAACCCTCGCCCTGACCACGTGGCGCCCCGGCGTCGGCGGTGCCGGCTCGGGGCGGGGTGCACCGACCGCGCCCGGGTCGACCGGCGTCGGTAGGGTGGCCGGGCCGGGTCGGTGTCCCCTCGGTGGGCCGGCCGGCGAGCGAGGTGGACGCATGGCCAGCCCCAACAGCTATGGGCAGTACTGCCCGATCTCGCGCACGCTCGCGATCCTGGGGGAGCGCTGGTCGCTGCTGATCGTGCGCGACCTCCTGGCGGGGACGACCCGGTTCAACGACCTGGCCCGCAGCCTCCCGGGCCTGTCCCGGACCCTGCTGGCCAAGCGGCTGCGGCAGCTCGAGGCGTCCGGGGTGGTCGAGCGGCTAGGGAGCCGCTACCTGCTCACCGACGCGGGCCAGGGCCTGGAGCCGGTCGTCGACGCGCTCAGCGCCTGGGGTGCGCAGTGGACCTTCGGTGACCCCGAACCCGACGAGCTCGACGCGGCGCTGCTCGTGTGGTGGATGCACACCCGCCTCGACACGTCCGGCCTGCCCGGGCCGCGCCACGTGTTCCAGCTCCGCTTCAGCGACGACCCCCGCCAGTTCTGGATCGTGGTCGAGGCCGGCGACCCGTCGGTCTGCCTGACCGACCCGGGCTACGAGGTCGACGTGGTCATCACGTCCGATGTCGGGTCGCTGTACCAGGTGTGGCTCGGGCGGCTGCCGCTGCGGGAGGCGACCCGGTCGGGGCAGGTCCGCTTCGACGGGCCCACGCCGCTCACCCGCCGCATGCCGTCGGTCCTGCTGCTCAGCCCCCAGGCGGCGATGGTCGCCGCCCGCTCGCCGCACGCCCCGTCCTGACCTCCCGGTCGCGGTGACCCCGGTGGTCCCGGGGACCACCGGCGCGCCGGCCGGAGGCCCTCGGCCCCTGTCCACCAGCCCCTGTCCACCGGCCCTCGCCCGGTCCACATCCTGTACCGGATCGGTCCCCGACCAGCACTATCTGCCGGACCCGGGCGTCCGTACCGTCGCCAGGGATGACGATGACGGATGCACGAGCCGATGTGCTCGACGAGGGGATGCTGGCTCGCTTCGACGAGCGTGCCCCGCAGTACGACCGCGACAACCGGTTCTTCACCGAGGACTTCGAGGAGCTGCGGGAGCGGGGGTTCTTCGCTGCCTCGCTGCCGACCGACCTCGGCGGGGCCGGCCTCGACCTGGGGGCGGTCAACCGGGTGCTCCGGCGCATCGCCTACGTGGCGCCGGCGACCGCGGTGGCCGTGAACATGCACCACTACTTCGTCGGCCTGTGCGCCGACCTGCGCCGGGCCGGCGACCCCGCCGGCGACTGGGTGCTGCAGCGGGCCGCCGACGGGGCGATCTTCGCCGCCGGGCACGCCGAGGCCGGCAACGACCTCCCGGTCATGCTGTCCACCAGCGACGCCCGGCGGGTCGACGGCGGCTGGGAGATCACCGGCCACAAGCTCTTCGGCAGCCTGTCGCCGGTGTGGACCTACCTCGGCGTCCACGCCATGGACACGAGCGACCCCGACAACCCCCAGGTCGTGCACGGCTTCGTGCACCGCGACGCCCCCGGTGTCCGGATCGAGGAGACCTGGGACACCATGGGCATGCGGGCCACCACGTCGCACGACACGATCCTCGACGGGGTCTTCGTGCCCGACGAGGCGACGGTGCTCGTCGGCCCGGCCGGGTTCGCCGGCGCCGGGATGTTCCACGTCGCCCTGTTCGCCTGGGCGCTGCTCGGGTTCGCCGGCGTGTACTCGGCGATCGCCCGGCGGGCGTTCGACGAGACCGTGCAGGGCGTCACGACCAAGGGGTCGATCGCCCTCACCCGCTCGATGGCCCACCACCCCGAGGTGCAGCACCACGTCGCCGAGATGCGGATCCACCTGGAAGCCCTGGGTGCGCACCTCGACCGGGTCTGCGACGACTGGTCGAACGGCGTCGACCACGGGGGCGACTGGCCGGCCAAGATCCTCGCCTGCAAGCACGACGTGGTGACCCGGGCGTGGGCCGTGGTCGACACCGCCCTGGAGCTGACGGGCGGGGCCGGGATCTTCCGGCGGAGCCGGGTCGAGCAGCTCTTCCGGGACGGCCGCCTCGGCCGCATCCACCCCGGCAACACGCTCCTGACCCACGAGCTCGTCGGCAAGTTCAGCCTGGGCATCGACCCCGACGCCCGCCCCCGCTGGGGCTGACCCGGGGCAGGGGCAGGATCGGAGCGCTCGGCATGGATCTCGACGGGACCGTCACCGTGCTGACCGGGGCCAGCGGCGGGATCGGTCGGGCGGTCGCCCACCACCTGGTCGACCAGGGTGGCCGGCTCGTCCTGGTCGCCCGCCGCCCCGGGCCTCTCGCCGAGCTGGCGGCGGACCTCCGGGCCCGGGGCGGGGACGTCGTCACCGTCCCCGGCGACGTCAGCGACCCCGCCACCGCCCGGTCAGCGGTCGACCGCGCCGTGCAGCGGTTCGGCCGCCTCGACGTGCTGGCCAACGCCGCCGGCTTCGGACCGCCCCGGCCTCTCGTCGACCTCCCGAAGGCGGCGTGGGACGCGACGATCGCGAGCTGTCTCACCGGCACCTACGTCATGTGCCGGGCGGTCCTGCCCCCGCTGCTGGCGGCGGGGCGGGGGCGGATCGTCAACGTGTCGTCGATCGCCGGGCGGGTCGCCGAGGCCAACCGGACCGCCTACTGCGCCGCCAAGTGGGGCCTCGAGGGGTTCTCGGCGGCGCTGCGCCACGAGCTGGAGGGCACGGGCGTCCGGCTGCACCTGCTGAACCCGGCGGCCGTGGCGACCGGCTGGTGGGAGGTCACCGACGACCCCCAACCGGCCGAGGTCCTCGACCGCATGATGACGCCGGACGATGTCGCCCGGGCCCTGGTCTGGGTGCTGAGCCAGCCCGACCACCTGCAGGTCGACGCCCTGGTCCTCCGCAACACCACGAGCCCGTGGTCCCAGCCTCCCGTCCGTGGGTGACGACGAGCCCGGGCGGCGGCCGGTGGGGGAGCTGCCACCTCGACTCGGCGAGGTGCATCCGGCTGCCGGAGCTGCCGCCTCGGTCGGCTGCCGTGGCGACAGCTCCGACAACTCCGGCTGAAGGTTCAGGGCTCGGACGGCGTCGGCCGGAGCCCCGAGGGGTCAGTGCGCTTCGTGACCGTTCGGCGACCCGTGTCCGTTCGAGGACCCGTTGCCGCTCACGGTGAGCTTCTTGCGGACGGCGAGGAAGAGCTCGCCGGGGTAGAGGACCTCGGCGTCGAGCTCGGCCTGCAGCGCCTCGGGGGTGAACCGGCGCCGGAAGATGCCGTAGGTCGAGCCGTCGACGCGGCGGGTCTCGATCCGTTCGCTGACCTCGTCCGTGTCGGACCGCAGGTCGATCACGATCAGCTCGCGGGCCAGGCGGCTGGCCTCCGCCAGGAAGGCGAGGCGTTCCGCGGGGCGGAGCAGGCCGTAGAAGTTCGCGGTCACCAGCTGGTCGAAGGCGCCGGTGGCGAACGGGATGAGGGGGACCCGGGCCTGCACCAGCGGCAGCTCGGGGATCCGCTGCCGGGCCAGCTGCAGCATCCCGGCGATCAGGTCGATCCCGACGACGTGGCCCCGCAGGTACGGGGTCCACAGCCCGGTGCCGCAGCCGACCTCGAGCACGCGCCCGCCGGTCTCCGCGCTGAGGATCTCACCGATCTCCTTCGACTCCCGGTCCAGGCCGGCGTCGATCTCCGGGTCGCCCCGGTAGCTGGTCTCGTCGTACACGGGGGCCCGGTGCTCGTAGTAGCGCTCCCGCACCAGGTCCCGCTCCACCCCGCCGTCGTGTTCGCTTTGCACCTCTTGGGTGTCGCCTGTCGTGTGACCCAACCGCTGACCTCCCAACTATCGAACGAGCAAGGGAACAGAAACTGAACGCAAGGTAGCGGAACGCGGTCGACGGGCCGTGGGGGCCACCGCCCGCCGGCCACTCCCCGTCGCCTCGGACACCCGCGGGCACGCACCGCACCGGTGCTCCCGCCCCAGGTCACGCCACCTGCGCCGAGGCGCGACGACCCCCGCTCATCGGCCGTTGAACGCCGTGTGAACAACTCGCCCGCCCCACCCGGACGCCTCGGCGCGCTCGATGTCCCCTCGAAGGGCACGGCCCGTCGGGGACGGGATCGCCGGGCGGGGCTCGCCAGGGGAGTGGCGGGCCGCCGGTCGGCCGCCGGTCAGAGCGGGCGGTGGCGGACGGAGGTGATGACGCCGGTGTTGAAGCCGGCGAGGTGGAGGCGGCCGGAGAAGCGGGCGTGCTCGATCTTCAGGCAGCGGTCCTGGACGACGAGGAGCCCGGCGTCGACGGCGCGGCGGGCGGCCTCGTCGTGACGGAGGCCGAGCTGGAGCCAGACGACCTTGGCGCCCACGGCGATGGCCTCGTCGACGACGTCGGGGATGGCGTCGTGGCGGCGGAAGACGTCGACGATGTCGGGGACCTCGGGCAGGTCGGCGAGGCTCGGGTAGGCGGGCCGGCCGAGCACCGAGTCGGCGGCGGGGTTCACCATGTGGGTCCGGTAGGGCGTGCGGACCAGGTACGACGCCACGAAGTTCGACGACCGGAGCGGGTTGGGCGACACGCCCACGAGGGCGACCGACCGGGCCGTTTGCAGGATGCGGAGCCGCTCGGCGGGCGTGGCGTCGGGAAGCGTGTCGCGCACGGGAGCGCGGCTCATCGGGCACCACCGAGGGCCTGGTCGAGGTCGGCGAGGATGTCGTCGACGGTCTCGATGCCGACCGAGATGCGGATCATGTCGTTGCCGACCCCCATGGCGTCGCGCTCGTCGTAGGGCACCTGCTGGTGGGTGGTGGAGGCGGGGTGGATGACCAGGGTCTTGGCGTCGCCCACGTTGGCCAGGTGGGAGGCCAGGTCGACGCCCTGGATGAACTTCACGCCGGCGTCGTAGCCGCCCTTGAGCCCGAACGTGAACACGGCGCCGGGCCCGGCGGGCAGGTACTTCTCGGCGAGCGCCTGCCACGGGTCGCCGTCGAGGGCCGGGTAGCGCACCCAGGCGACCTGCGGGTGCCCGGCGAGGAACCGGGCGACGGCGGCCGCGTTCTCGACGTGGCGCTGCATCCGCAGCGACAGGGTCTCGAGCCCCATCAGCATGAGGAACGAGTGGAACGGCGAGAGGGCGGCGCCGACGTCGCGCATGACCTCCGTGCGGGCCCGCATGAGGTAGGCGTACTCGCGGAAGTTCTGCCAGAAGTTGAGGTCGTGGTAGGCGGGCGACGGGTCGGTGAGGACGGGGAAGCGGCCGTTGTCGAACGGGAACGTGCCCGACTCGACCACCACGCCGCCGAGCACGGTGCCGTGGCCGCCGATGAACTTGGTGGCCGAGTGCACGACGATGTCGGCGCCCCA
>DATCLV010000579.1:0-2546 GCA_036563745.1 Acidimicrobiales bacterium
CCGGCTGGGCCCGGGGCCTCACCGGGATGCGGCGCACCGTCGCCCTGCGAATGGCCGAGTCCGCGGCGCTGGTCGCCCCGGTCACCCTCCAGCGCGACCTCGACGTCACCGATCTCACCGCCTGGGCCACCCGCCGTCCCCCGCAGGCGCCCGGCGGTGTCCTCGACGCCCTGCTCGCGCTGGTCGCCCGGGCGCTCGTCCGCCACCCGGACCTCAACGCCCACCTGCTCGACACCGGCATCGTCGAGCACGACGCCGTCCACCTCGGCTACGCCGTCGACGGCGCCCGCGGGCTGGTCGTACCGGTGGTGCGCGACGCCGCCGGGCTCCCGGTCGACGAGCTGGCCGAGCGGCGCCGGGCGCTGGTCACCGCCGCCCGGGCCGGCAAGCTCGGTCCCGACGACCAGGACGGCGCCACCTTCACCGTCACCAACCTGGGGCCGCTGGGCATCGACCACTTCAGCCCCATCGTCAACCTGCCCCAGGTGGCGATCCTCGGCCTCGGCGCCTTCCGCTCGACCCTCGACGTGGGCGACGACGACACGCCCGTCGTCCGGCGCAAGGTGGGGGTCAGCCTCACCTTCGACCACCGGGCCGTCGACGGCGCCCCAGCCGCCCGCTTCCTCGACCGCCTGGCCCGCACGGCCGCCGACCCCTTCGAGCTCCTCGCGTGACCCCCGCCCTCCTCGCCGTGCCAGGATCAGGTCATGGTGCGTAAGCCCCTCCCGGTCGATCCCGTGCAGGAGTCGCGCCGCGTGTGGGAGAAGCGGTGGGGCACCGAGGCGGGTGTCGCCATGGCCGCAGCCGCGTCGATCCTGCGGGCCGAGAACTGGCTCCTCGGCGAGCTGAACACGGTGCTCAGTCCCCTGGGCCTCACGTTCCCGCGCTACGAGGCGCTCAACGTCCTGATGTCCGCCGATCCCGACGGCCTGGCCCTGGCGCGGTTCGTGAGCCGCCTCCAGGTCCACCCGACGAGCATCACCAACATCATCGACCGGCTGGAGCGCGACGGCCTGGTGCGCCGGGTGCCGCACGCCACCGACCGCCGGTCGCTGCTGGCGCAGCTCACCGACAAGGGCCGGGAGACCGCCGAGGAGGCCGCCCGCCTCCTCAACGACTGCCGGTTCTGCCTGCCGGACGTCCCCGACGACGACCTGGAGTCCCTCGTCGAGGTCATCCGGGAGATCCGGCGGCGGGCGGGCGACTTCACCGACGACCCGGTGGCCGAGATCTGATGACCGCCCCCTGAGCTTCCGACGCTACGTTCTACGCGACACCGACGGCTGGCCCCATGTACCCACTGCTCAACTTCGAGGACGACGCCTGGGCCCGGGAGGCGCCCGCGCAGCTCGCGGCCTTCGCCGAGGAGGTCGAGGACGAGCTCGTCGCCGCGGAGCGCGCCGGGCGGTTCCCCGCCGACATCTACGCCGAGATGGGCAAGCGGGGGTGGGTGGGCCCGATCACCCCCAAGACCTACGGAGGGCTGGGCGGCGGCGTCGCCGAGTACTGCCTCGTCGAGGAGGAGATCGGCCGGCACGGCCTCGTGCCCGTCCAGGTGTCGGTGCAGGGGCAGCGGTGGCTGCTCGACTGGGGGAGCGAGGAGCAGACCGAGCAGTACCTCGAGGGCGTCGCCCGCGGCGAGATCATCTTCTCCGAGTGCATCTCCGAGCCCGGCGGCGGCTCGTCGCTCCGGAACCTGCGGGCCACCGCCCGGCGGTCGAACGGCGACTGGGTGATCGACGGCGTGAAGACCCACGTCAACCTGGGTCGGGAGAGCGACGTCACCCTGGTGTACGCCGTGGCCGAGGAGGGGCTCAGCGCCTTCCTGGTCGACACGTCGCTGCCGGGGGTGTCGGCGACGCCCCGGGACGCCATCGGCCTGCGGCTCATCCCCACCTGTGACATGGCGTTCGAGAACGTGCGGGTGCCCGACTCGGCGGTGCTCGGCGAGCCCGGGCGGGGCCTGGAGACGTTCCTGGCCACGTTCAACATGAGCCGGCTCGGGAACGCCTCCGAGCTGATCGGCTACGGGCGGCGGGCCATGACCCTCGGCACCGAGTACGCCCAGGAGCGCCGGATCGGCGACGGGGTCCTGACCGACTACCAGGGCATCCAGTGGACGATCGCCGAGGCCTACGAGCGGCTCCACGCCGCGTCGCTCGCCCGCGACTACGCGGCCAACCTCGACGACGAGCTGCTGGTCCACGGGGTGGAGACGTCGCTGGCGAAGAAGCTGGCCATCACGGCCGCCGAGTTCGCGGTGAACGAGGTGTTCTCGCTGGTGGGCGGCTACGGCCTGTACTACGACCAGGCGTTCACCCGCCTGGTCAACGACACGAAGGTCCTCCGGGTCGCCGGCGGCTCCCTCGAGGTCCTTCGCAACTTCGTCGCCCGCACGATCCTGACCAGCGACACCTACGCCGGCCTCCGCTGACCCTCCCGCCCGGGCCTCCCACCGCCCATCAACAAAGGCCGGGCATTGGGCCCGGCAGGGACGGTCGGCTCGGCGATCGGGTCACGGCCAGCTGGTCGGCGCCGCCGCCCGC
>DATCLV010000580.1:0-8603 GCA_036563745.1 Acidimicrobiales bacterium
GGGCTCCGGCGGCACGTCGCACAGCTCCCACTGGTAGGCGACGGGGTTCGCGTGGGGCGGCGGCTACACGGGCCAGGGCGTGGCGGCGGCCAACGCCGCCGGCCGGACGCTCGCCGACCTGATCCGGGGCGTCGACAGCGACCTCACCCGGCTGCCGTGGGTCGGGCACCGGTCCCGCCGCTGGGAGCCCGAGCCGATCCGGTGGCTCGGGGTGCACGGCGTCACGGCGATGGCCGCCCTCACCGACCGGCGGGACCGCCGCCGCGCCCGGCGCCGGGCCGGGGGCGGCTGACCCTCGACGGCCCGCTCGACGGCCCGCTCTCGGCTCGCTCGCGGCTCGGCGTTCACGTTCGCGAACTCGGCGCCGCACTCCGCCCGGGGCGGGTCACGGGCGCGCGAGAATCTCCGGCCGGTGGGGGAGGCGGCACGCGTGTGCCGACGCGACCCCGCCGACAAGTCGTAACGGACAGCGGGAAGACGAGCGAGCGGCCATGACCCAGACCGAGGAGCTGTCGTTGGCGTCCCTCGACGCCATCGAGGAGCCTCCGACCCCACCGACCCGTCCCCGCGGCAAGCACGGCTGGTGGTGGCCGCTGGCGCTCGGCGGCGCCGTCTGCACCCTCGCCGGCGCCGCCGCGGGCTACCTCCTCGCCCCGGGCGACGACGCCGACCCCCCGGCGACCGACCCGGCCCCGGCGCAGCCGGAGCTGGTCATCGCCCCCGGGTCGTTCCTCGGGCCGATCAGCGGGGCCACCGACTACCGGCCCACGGCCGCGGACCGCACCAACCGGTACGACTTCGCCTGGCCGGGCCAGGAGCTGGAGGCACCGGCGGCGTCGACCGGCGACCCCGTCGCCTACCAGTGGGAGCTGTGCGACGTGCCGCCGGAGCCCGAGACCGAGGAGGAGGCGGCCGAGCCGGTGGCCCTCGAGTGCGACCCGGTGGAGGGCGCCACCGAGGCGACGTTCACGTCGCCCCCCACCGACCGGACCCGGCTGGTGCGGGTGGTCGTCACCGTCGACCTCGGCAACGACGTCCTCGTGGACGCCGCGTCGGTCCCGGTGGCGGCGCTCGCCTGGCCCGAGACGGTGCAGCCCGGCGAGGCACCCCCGGGCGCGCGGCCCGAGGTGCCGGCGGTCCGGGACTGACCCCCACGCCCGACGGCCGGGTCCCCCGCGGGCCCGGCCGCACCCGGCGCCACCGCCGCGCCCCGACGAGCCGGGCGTCGGCGCGTCGTCAGGGGGTGGGCGGCAGCGGCGGCGGGTCGAAGCGCGGGCACGAGTCGCCCGGGTCGACCGGCGGGGTGGGGCCCGGGTCGATCGTGACCGGCCCGCCCTGGGCGATCGAGTCGACGAACGACCGGCCGATCGCCGGGTACGCCCGGGCGCCGAAGTGGCCCGAGTCGACCTCGACCACCGCGCCCGTGCGGCCGCCGGGCAGGTTCTCCGACACCGGCGCCGTCGTCACCGCCGGCTCGAGCGGCGACGTGTAGCCCGGGATGTGAGCCAGGCCCTCCGGGCCGAACAGCGGCCGCCGGGCCTGCGGGTTGACGATCGGGATGCCCAGCGCCTGGGCGAGGTGGGTGGTGGTCTCGATCGACGTGCAGCCGTCCCGCAGCCCGGCGTACAGGGCGACGTCGGCGGTGATCGCCGCCGCGTGGTTGGCGGGATCGGCGACCTCGGCGAAGGTCTGGAGGACCTGGGGGTACGGGTGGAACATGTCGATCTCGCCGGGCTCGGCGCCGGTGAGCGCGTCGACCAGCGCCCGCACGTCGCCCCGGTGCACGATCGAGTGGTAGAGGCCGCCGCCCGCCGCCGACATGAACCCGCCCACCACCTGGGGCGGCGCCACGGCGAGCGTGTGGGGCACGGTCCCGGCGCCCTGGCTGTGGCCGGCGACCACCACCGTCGAGGTGTCGATGCGGCCGTCGACGCCGAGCGCCTCCTCGGCCGGTGTCACCGTGAACGAGTGGGCCAGGCGCTCCAGGTAGAGGACGTCGGCGGCCTGCTGGAGCTGGTTGGTGCGGGCGGCCAGCGGGTTGAGGTGGTTGTAGAACTGGAAGTCGGGGGTGTCGAACGGCGCCGGGACCGGGACCAGCCGGTCGCCCGAGTACAGCGGCGCCACCGACAGCACCACGTACGGCAGGTTGGGACCCAGCTCGGTCGGGGTGGCGCGGGCGCTGCCGCCGGTGCCGCTGATCCACAGCAGGACGGGCCAGCCGTCCTCGGGGGCGGGGCCGCAGGGGATGGCGACGTCGAGCAGCACGCCCTGGCCGCTGCTGCCCAGCTCGACGCCTTGCTGCACGGCCCGGCCGTCGGGGCCGATGACGATGCCGCCGCCGTCGTTGAGGAACGGCCGCTCCCCCGCCTGCCAGATGGGCAGCGCCACCCGGCCGGAGCTGCGGGAGATGCCGCCGGGTGTGCAGGGGGTGGTGGCGGGCGTGCGGGACAGCACCTCGGGCTGGGGCAGGGCCGCGACGGCCGCCGCCAGGGCCTCCAGCTCGGCGGAGGTGTCCTGGGTGGTGAAGGCGGTGAAGGCCACCAGCTCGCTCGGGTGCCAGAGGGTGCGGTCCCGCACCGCGGCGATGGTGTCGTCCCGGTCCTGCCGGAGCGCCGCCCAGGTGGCGGCGTCGACGCCGGCGGGCGCGGGGCCGTCGAGCTGCGCCAGCAGCGGCGACGGTGCGAGGCGGTCGCCGGCGGGGTCGAGGACCTCGTCGAAGATCGCCGCCGCGTACCGGGTGGAGGGCCGCAGCGGGTGGCCGGGGTACGGGAGCAGGGTGACGAGGTTCGACGGCCGGAGGGCCGTGCCGTCGGCCTTGACGTCGGCCAGCAGCGGGACGGGATCCGCGGTGGGGTCGTCGAGGTCGAGCAGCAGCACGGTCGAGCGCGGCAGGACCGTGTGCTCGGGCGAGGCCGGGAGGCTGGCGGGGTCGATGGGGCCGGTGGTGCGGAAGTAGACGGCGCTGTTGGGGCCGAACCCGAAGGTCGCCGCCTCGCCGCGACCGAGGACGATGTCGGCGACGGCGATCGTGTCGCGGCCGGGGAACCCGCTCAGGTCGAGGGACCCGTCGGGCTTGCGCCGGGTGTCCGACGGCCAGGGGGCGTCGAAGAAGCCGCCGGCCAGGGTGGGGTCGAACAGGACCGTGGTGGTGCCGACGTCGGTGACGCAGGCGAAGCGCTCGCACTCCAGCTCGGTCGCCTCGGCCCGGAGCTGCTCGGCGGCGGCGGTGTCGCCCTCGGCCTCGGCCTCGTCGGCCTGGTCGAGCAGGGCGTTGATCTCCCGCCGGACGTCGGCCGCGCCCGGGCTCCACGTGTCGGTCGGGATCCACCGGCACCCGGCCGCCATCGCCAGGCACATCACCGCCACCGCTGCCGCCTTCGCCCGCCGCATGCCCCGACCTCCCACCGGTCGTCCCCCCGAACGGCCGCAGCGTAGCCATCGCGCGCCGGCGAGGCCTTGCCGTCGCGCGCCTTGCCGAACCTGCCCCCGAAACGGGGAGCGGGCTCCCCGTTTCGGGGGCAGGTTCGGGGCGACCAACCTCGTCAGAGGCGGGGGTCGACCGGCTCGCTCTCCAGGGCCAGCACGCCGAACACGCACTCGTGGACCCGGTGGAGCGGCTCGCCGGCCACGAAGCGCTCCAGCGCCTCGATGCCGAGCGCGAACTCGCGCAGCGCCAGCGACCGCTTGTGGCCCAGCGACCGGTTCCGGAGGCGCTCCAGGTGCTCGGGCGCCGTGTACTCGGGCCCGTAGACGATCCGCAGGTACTCCGGCCCGCGGCACTTGATCCCGGGCTGCACCAGGCCCTTCGGCCCCCGGTGGACCACGCCGACCGGCTTCACCACCATGCCCTCGCCGCCCTGGCCGGTCAGCTCCTCCCACCACGCCACCGCCGCGGCCTCCGACGCCGGGTCGCCCAGGTCGACGGTCCGCGACGCCGTGGCCCGGAACGTGCCCGGGTCGGTGGCGGCCAGGCGGCCGAGCACGGCCCACGGTCACCCCCGGTCGTCCCCGGGTCGCCCCGCCCTCGGGTCCACCCGGAACGGGACGCGGGAGCCCCAGGCTCCCGGCGCGGCACCCTGCGGCTAGGGACGGTGCGCGCACCGGGAGGCCCGGGCTCTGGCGAGCTGCCCCCGACCACGGAGCTGGGGGGCCAGTGGCCGGGTCGGGGGCGGAGCGGTCGCCGGCTCAGCCGGCGTAGTCGGGCGCCTGCACCACCGGGCGGGCGGCGGGCGGCGGCGTCACCGGCGGGGCGTCCGGGCCTTCCGGCCCCTCGGGACCCTCCGGCGACGTGGTCGTCGGGCCGCCGGGCACGGTCGTCGTGCTGCCGTCGGGCTCGGTCGTCGTGGTCGACCCGGGGACCGTGGGCGGCGGGGTGTCGTCGTCGCAGCCGCTGACCCAGAAGACCTTGAACTTCGTGTCGGCGCCCTGCGACCCCTCGGCGTGGATCGTGAGCTTCACGTGCCAGCCCTGCACGGGGTGGGGCTCGATGCCGGCGAGGGCGTCGGTGAGGTCGTACGCCACCTCGGCGTCGAGGTCGGTGCCGCCACCGGCCGCGTCCTCACCGATGAAGACCGTGTCCTCGAGGAGGGGCTCGTCGTCGTCGGACGGCGTGGGCGGCTGTGCCTCGAAGGTGACCGTCGCCTCGAGGTCGCCCTCGTCGTAGCCGTAGAAGTCGATCTCGAACGTGCAGCCCACGTGGGGCTCGTTGTTCGGGTGGCTGTCGAACGCCAGGCCGTCGACCTTCACCGTGCCGTTGTTGCCCGGCGGGTCGGCGGGCTGGGCGCCGGCGGGGCCCGTGACCGCCGCCGCGGCGGTCAGCAGGCCACCGCCGATCACCGTCGTCACGAGGCGCTGCCGCCGCGTCACCTGGACCATCTTCTGCTTCCTCCTCGTCGGTTCGGGTTCGTGTCGTGGGAGACGGGATGGGAGATCGGGTCGTGATCGCCGGGGCGGCGCCCAGGGGTGCGCCCCCGCACGGTCCCGCCGGCCGGTCGGCCGTGCGCGCTCACGAGGACGGGACCGTGCCGGGCGTGTCCGCGGCGCTGCCGCCGGCCCGGCCGGAGCCGGGGTGGGTCTCGGCGGCGCCGGGGAGATCGGTGGGGGCGGGCGGCCTCGGCGGCGTGGGCGCGGTGGCACCGGGACGGTCGTCGGCGGGCGAACCGGTGTCGTCGGGGCGGTGGTCGGCGCCGGGCGCCTCCTCGGCGACCGACGGGCCGTCGACGCCGGGCTCGCCGTCGCTGCGGCCGGTGGCGTCGTCGGCCACCTGGTCGCCGTAGCGCGCGGGGCCGTCGGCGTCGCCGCCCTCGCCGGCGGCCCCCGGCGCGCCACCGCCGTGGGTGTCGCGGCCCTCGTCGCCGCGGCCGCGGTCGTCCTGTTCGGGCTGCTGGCCCCGGTCGCCCCGGTCGCCGTCGTCGCCGAAGCTGACGGGCGTGACCGCCTCGACGGCGCCGCGGACGGCGTCGGTGGCGGGGCCGGGCAGGGCGCCGACCACACCGGCGCCGGTGACGCCGGCCGCCGCGACCGTGGCCCCGAGCGCCACCTTGGCGGCACCCAGCGCGGTGACCTTGGCGGTCAGCGCCGCGACCCGGCGCGCCCGGCCGGCGGGCTCGGGGGTCGGCGCGACCTCGCCGCACAGGATCCGGGCGAGCTCCCCGGACGGCCGGGGGGCGGGCTCGGCGGCGGCGACCGCCCGCAGCCGGTCGGCGAAGGCGGACCACACCGCGAACGCGGGGTCGACCGGGCGGCCATCGACGATGTCGTCGACGGCCTGCTCGTCGGGCGTCGGGCGCCGGGCGATCCTGAGGAGTCGGGTCATGACCGTGTCGTGATCGTCCGAGGGGCCGGGAGGGGTGCGCCCTCGCGCTCGAGGATCCGGGCGATGGCCCGGAAACCCCGCCGCTGCAGCGCCTTCACCGCCCCGGGGCTCCGGCCGATCGCGGCGGCGACCTCCTCGACGGTGAGGTGGCCGAGCAGCCGGAGCAGCAGCACGTCGCGCTGGTCGGGCAGCAGGCGCTCGCAGAGCTCCCGCACCCGCTGGTCGGACAGGGAGCGCAGGGCGTCCTCGGTCACGTCGACCGGCGCGGGCACGTCGACGCCGTCGGTCAGGGGCGCGACCGCCGGACGGCGCGCCAGGCGCCGGCGCTCGTCGACCAGGCGGCGGTGGGCGATCGTGAACACCCACGACCGGAACCCGGCCTCGTCGCCCCGGAACGACCCGATCCGGCGGAGCACCGCGAGGAACACCTCGCTGGTGAGGTCCTCGGGCTCGTGGGCGCCCTGCAGCCGCAGGTAGCCGGCGACGACGGGGCTCAGGGCGGTGAAGATCCGCTCCAGCGCCCAGGGCGCGCCAGCCCGGGCCGCCGCCACGACCTCGTCGAACTCGCCGTCGAACCTGTCCACCTGCGCCACAGCACCCCCGGGAGCGACTCGACCGACCCGCCCGCGCGGCGCGCGGCGGTCCGGGCGATTGGTCGGCCGTGGAACGGGGCCGAGGCGGTGGAAAGACCCCGATCCACGACCGGTGGTGGACGGCTACGCCCGCCGAGGCAGGGAGGCTCCGCCGGACACGACCGCCACCGGGAGCTACATCGCGCGGAGGGTGCGCGGCGTTACAACGTCACCGAACCTGCCCCCGAAACGGGGAGCCGGCTCCCCGTTTCGGGGGCAGGTTCGTCGGGAGCGTCAGGGACGGCGGGGGGCGGGCGTGACCGGGACGGTCGACGACGGTGTCGCTGCGGTGGCCGCGGCGCCGGCGGCGCCCGGGTCACCCGACGCCGGGGGCGGGAGGGTCGACGGCGGGCCCGGCTGCGAAGGAGGCGTCCGGCTCTGGCCCTGACCCTGGTTCTCACCCGGCCCCTGGCCTTGGCCCGGGTCGCCGTCCTGTCCCTGGCCCTGGTTCCCGGGCACCTCGCCGCCGGCGGGGCCCTCGCCCTCGCCCTGCCCCTGGTTCCCCGGCACCTGCGCCACCGGGCCGTTGCCCTGGTCGGCGCCGTTGCCGGGCGCGCCGGCCTCGCGGCCCGGGACCGACGTGGTCGACGTCGTCGTGGTCGTCGCACCGGCCGCGCAGTCGACCTCGCCGTCGGGACACGTGGTCGCCCCGTCGCCCGGATCGCCGTCGCCCGGGCGGTCCGACGCGGACGGCCGCGGGGCCTCGACGGTGGTCGGGGGCGTCGGGTCGGGTGACCGGTCCGACCACTCGCGGGCCACCACGGTCACGATCCCCGCGGCCGCGGCCGCGCCGGCCAGGCCGAACGTCACGGCCCCGACCACGGCGGCACCCCGCACGACCACGCGGCGCCGGCCCCGGCGCGCCCGCCCGAACCGGGTCGGGGGCACGGGCCCGGTCGCGACCGGCTCGCTGTCCGGCGCCGTCTCGGTCGCCGTCGCCGCCGACGGCACGGGCTCGGTCGGCGCCGCCACCCCGGTGGGCAGCGCGGCCTGCATGGCCGCGACGACGTCGGCCTCGCCGGCCAGCTCGTCGGCCGTCGGCGGCCCGGCGAGCGCGTCGAGCAGCGTGGCGACACCGGGCCGGTGCCGGAGGTCGTCCCAGCGGTCCTGGTCGTCGTGGGTCACTCGACCAGCACCCCCTCCGGGAAGCGGGCGGCGAGCCGCTTGAGCGCCCGGTGGCACAGGACGCGCACGGTGCCGGGCGGCCGGTCCATGATGCGGGCGATGTCGGCGACGTCGAGGCCGGCGACCACCCGCAGCAGCACGGCCTCGGCCTGGTCCGGCGTGAGGTCGGCGGCGACGAGGTCGATCGCCTCCTGCGCGGTGATCCGGTCGAGCACGAGGTCGGCCGGGTCGTCCCCGCCGCGGCGCCGGTCGGGCCCGTCGAGCGTGTCGGGGCTGGCCGGGTCGGTGCGGCGGCGGGTCAGCTTGCGGCGGTGCTCGATCACCCGGCGGCGGGCGATCGTGAACAGCCAGCGCCGGAAGCCGGCCTCGTCGTCGTCGAAGCCCCGCAGGCCCCGGGCGACGGCGACCCACACGTCGCTGGCCAGGTCGTCGGCCACGCCTGCGTCCTGGCTGCGGAGGTAGCGCAGCAGCATCGGCTGGTAGGCGCGGAAGAGCACGGTGAGCGCCCAGTGCTCACCCTTGCCGGCCGCCGCCACGACGGTCCCGAACCCCGGTGCATCCCTCGCTTCGTCCGCGGCGACGACCCTACGCGGTCCGGCAACCGCTGTCCCGGAGGTGGGCGCGCCGATTCCTGCGCTCCGTGGGAGGGCGAGGTGCCCGATCCGCTCCCGACGCCGCTCGTGCGACCGCCCGCACCGGCGCCCGCGGGCACGGGCGCCGGTGGGGTGGTGGGCTCCGTCGGCCGCACCGATTCCGCCAGCGGTGCAGGTCCCGGTGCCGGCAGCGGTCGGGGGCGGATCGGACAGGGCTCGATCGCTCAGGTCGTGACCGGGCGGGGAGTCGGACGGCGGACCCGGTCGGTCAGGGACCGGTCGTCACGGCTTGGTCGGGCAGGCCAGGTCGGCCGTGCAGTCGAGCAGCCAGTCGCGCACCACCGGCACGTCGACCCGCTGGTAGCCGCCCAGGTAGCGGCAGTTGTTCGTGTAGCCGTAGCTGGTGTCGGCCACCACGAAGCCGCCGTGGATGACGGG
>DATCLV010000581.1:0-1648 GCA_036563745.1 Acidimicrobiales bacterium
GGCCTGCGCCGGTGCCTACGGCGACGTGGCCTCAACTGGCCGGGTGCGGGTGGGGGACCGGTACGCTATTGACTGAAGCTCAATAACGGACCGCGCCGCGCCGGGCGCAGCTGACAGGGGGTCGGATGGGAAGCCACACGCGCGTCGCCATCGTCGGGACCGGGTTCGCCGGGCTCGGCCTGGCCATCCGCCTCCGCCAGGCGGGCCGGGACGACTTCGTCGTCTTCGAGCGGGCCGACGACGTCGGCGGCACCTGGCGCGACAACTCCTATCCCGGCTGCGCCTGCGACGTGCCGAGCAACCTCTACTCGTTCTCGTTCGCCCCCAACCCCGACTGGTCCCGGTCGTTCTCCCCGCAGCCCGAGATCCTCGACTACCTGCGCCGCTGCGCCGACCGGTTCGGGGTGCGGCCGCACATCCGGTTCGGCCACGAGGTGCTGGAGGCCCGCTGGGACGAGGACGCCCGCCGCTGGCACGTGACGACCACCGGCGGCGAGCACACCGCCGACCATCTGGTCCTCGGCGTCGGCCCGCTCAGCGACCCGTCGATCCCCGACCTCCCGGGCCTCGACGACTTCGAGGGCACCGTCTTCCACTCGGCCCGCTGGGCCCACGACCACGACCTCCGCGGCGAGCGGGTGGCGGTCGTCGGCACCGGGGCGTCGGCCGTCCAGTTCGTCCCGCACATCCAGCCGCTCGTCGACCGGCTCCACGTGTTCCAGCGCACCGCGCCCTGGGTCGTGCCCCGCACCGACCGCCGGTTCTCCCGGGCCCAGCACTGGGCGATGCGCCACGTGCCCGGCTACCAGCGGCTGCAGCGCGCCCTCATCTACTGGGGCCGCGAGACCTGGGTGGCGGGGTTCGTGCGGCCCCAGGTGATCCGGCGGCTGCAGCGCGTCGCCCTCCGCCACCTCCACCACCAGGTGCCGGACCCCGAGCTGCGGGCCAAGCTGACCCCCGACTACACGATCGGCTGCAAGCGCATCCTGGTCTCCAGCGACTACTACCCGGCGCTCACCCAGGACAACGTCGAGCTGGTCACCGGGGGCGTGGTCGAGGTGCGGCCGAAGTCGGTGGTGGCGTCCGACGGGACCGAGCGCGAGGTCGACACGATCATCTTCGGCACCGGGTTCCAGGTCACCGAGCCGCCGGCCGCCGCGCGGATCGTCGGCCGCGCCGGCCGGAGCCTGCGCGACGTGTGGGCGGCCGAGGGCATGTCGGCCTACCTGGGCGGGGCGATCGCCGGGTTCCCCAACCTGTTCATGCTGATCGGTCCCAACACCGGCCTGGGCCACTCGTCGATGGTGTTCATGATCGAATCGCAGCTCGACTACGTCCTCGACCGCCTGCGGTTCATGGAGGCGCACGGGGTGGCGACCGTCGACGTCCGGCCCGAGGTGCAGCGGGCCTACAACGACGAGCTGCAGGCGCAGCTGGCGGGGACCGTGTGGAACCAGGGTGGGTGTCGCAGCTGGTACCTCGACGCCCAGGGCCGCAACACGACGCTCTGGCCGACCTACACCTGGCGGTTCCGCCGCCGGACCCGCCGCTTCGACAGCGAGTCGTACGCCTTGGGCTACTGACTGGTCGGCACCGGCCCGCCCGCCGGTAGCGTTGACCACTGGGTCAAGGGGCGGGCCGGGAAGAG
>DATCLV010000594.1:0-2080 GCA_036563745.1 Acidimicrobiales bacterium
GTCTCGGGCCCGTTCGGTCACCTCCATGCCACGCAGTGTAGCATCGAGCACGAACACATGTTCGACTTAGTTCGGTCGAAGTCACCGGCAGCGGCCCCAGCTCCCGACGTCGGCGCCGTCCCTGCAGAACCGGGCCGGGACCACCGGGCACTGAGCCCGAACCAGGGACGCGGTCAGGAGCCCGGTCGATCCACTCTCGCCCGGCAGGACTCCTGCCGACCCGCCATCGGTGCGTGGTATCGGGGAACGACGCTGCGCGCCGGGCCACGGATGAAAGGCGGTCCTGGTGGGTCTGTTTCGCAAGCGTGCGGGGCGTCCATGCCCTGTCTGTGGCGCAGCGTTGCCTCGTGGGGACGACGTTCCGCTCCACAACCTCGATCACGCACTCCCCGCGGAGGATGGCGGCGGTGCACTTTCGTCAGCGACACGGCATCTACTGAGCGGCGCCGACGACAGCCTGCGACGGGCCGTGCACCGACGAGCTCGTCCCCGCAGCGCCGGGCTGACCGGGCCCGGCCCGAGCCCGGCCCGGCCTGCCCCGAGCCCCGCACCAGAGCCGACCAGGGTCAGTAGCCCCGGTCGATCCACTCCTGCAGGTGCGGGGCCTCGGCGCCGATCGTCGTCGACTCGCCGTGGCCGGTGTGGACCACGGTCTCCGGCGGGAGCGTGAGCAGGTGGCGGCGGATCGACTCGATGATCGTCGGGAAGTCGCTGTGGCTGCGGCCGGTCGCCCCCGGGCCGCCGCAGAACAGCGTGTCGCCGCTGAACACCACGCCCGCGCTCGCCGACCGCGCCGGCGTCGACAGGTGGAAGCAGCAGCAACCGGGGGAGTGGCCGGGCGTGTGCAGCACGCCGAGCTCGACGCCGCGGGCCGCCCGGAGGGAGGTGCCGCCGACGAGGTCGCGGTCCGGCGCCCGGTCCGGGTGGACGGCGTCCCACAGCATCCGGTCGTCGGGATGGAGCCAGATCGGGGCGTCGACCGCCTCGGCCAGGTCGACCGCGGCGTTGATGTGGTCGTTGTGGCCGTGGGTCAGGGCGATGGCGGTCACCCGGCGGCCGTGGACCGCCTCGACGATCGGGCGGTGGTCGTGGGCGGCGTCGATGATCAGGACCTCGCGGTCGTCGCCCACCAGCCAGATGTTGTTGGTGACCTCCCACTCGCCGCCGTCGAGGGCGAAGATCCCGTCGGTCGTGACCAGCTCGATCACGCCGTTCCCCCGCTGTCGCCGGCGTCCCCGCCGCCGCCGCCACCGCCGCCACCACCGCCACCGCCCAGCACGACGACGCTGCGCAGCACCTCGCCCCGCTCCATCCGGTGGAACGCCTCCTCCACGTCGTCGATCCCGATGGTCTCGCTGACGAAGGCGTCGAGCGGGAGGCGGCCCTGCAGGTGCAGGTCGACCAGCAGCGGGAAGTCGCGGGTCGGCAGGCAGTCGCCGTACCAGCTGGGCTTGAGGGTGCCGCCGCGGCCGAAGAAGTCGATCATCGGGATGTCGGGGAAGCGCATGTCGGGCGTGGGGACGCCCACCTGCACGACCGTGCCGGCCAGGTCGCGGGCGTAGAAGGCCTGCTCCAGCACCTTCGGGTTGCCGACCGCCTCGACGCACACGTCGGCGCCGAACCCGCCGGTCGCGGCCCGAACGGCCTCGACCGGGTCCTCGTCGCTGGCGTTCACGGTGTGGGTGGCGCCGAACCCCTTGGCCCATTCCAGCTTCCGGGGGTCGAGGTCGACGGCGACGATCGTGGTGGCGCCGGCCAGCCGGGCCCCGGCGATCGCCGCGTCGCCGACGCCGCCGCAGCCGAACACGGCCACCGAGTCGCCCCGCTGGACGTTCCCGGTGAGCAGCGACGCGCCCAGCCCGGCCATCACGCCGCAGCCCAGCAGGCCCGCCACCTCGGGGCGGACGGCCGGGTCGACCTTGGTGCACTGCCCGGCGGCCACCAGGGTCTTCTCGGCGAAGGCGCCGATGCCGAGGGCGGGCGACAGCTCGGTGCCGTCGGCCAACGTCATCTTCTGGGTGGCGTTGTGGGTGGCGAAGCAGAGGTGCGGCTTGCCCTTGCGGCACGCTCGGCACTGGCC
>DATCLV010000596.1:0-5347 GCA_036563745.1 Acidimicrobiales bacterium
GTCTCGGAGAGGGTGTCCATGGCCGGCATCGTCCGCCCGCCCCGGGCACCCGGCAACTCCCCGGAGGGAATGGCGTCGACGCCCGACCGGGGTGATGATCACGTAGTGACGACCACGACGACGGCGGCGACCGGGACCCGCTTCCCCGCCGCGCTGCGGCGCTGGCGCACGGCCCGCCGGATGAGCCAGCTGGAGCTGGCGATCCGGGCCGGCACCACCCAGCGCCACGTCAGCTTCCTCGAGCAGGGACGCTCGCAGCCGGGCCGCGACGTGCTCGTCCGCCTGGCGGAGGCGCTGGAGCTGACCCTCCGGGAGCGGAACGAGCTGCTCCTCGCCGCCGGCTTCGCCCCCGCCTTCCCCGAGTCGCCCCTCGACGACGCCGCGCTCCGCCCGGTCCGCACGGCCATCGACACGATCCTCGACGGCCACCTCCCCTACCCGGCGATGGTCGTGCGCCCCTACGGCGTCCTGGTCGCCGCGAACCAGGCGTTCGACCTCTTCCACGAGGGCGTCGACCCGACGCTGCTGGCCCCGCCGATGAACACGTTCCGCCACGCCCTCCACCCCGAGGGCCTGGCACCCCGGGTGCGCAACCTGCCCGAGTGGGGGCGGCACATCACCGAGAACCTGCGTGCCCGGCTCGCCCGCAGCCCGGATCCCGCGCTGGAGGAGCTGCTCGCCGAGCTCGAGGGCTACCTGCCACCGCTGCCACCCCATGGCGACGCGCTCGGGTTCGCCGTCCCGCTGGAGCTCGACTCCCCCGACGGCGTCCTGCGCCTCATCACCACGATCACGTCGTTCGCCACCGCCGCCGACGTCACCCTCGCCGAGCTGCAGCTCGAGGCGTTCCTGCCCGCCGACGACCGCACCGCCGAGGTGCTCCGCCGCCGATGGGGGTGACCCTCGACGACGCCCGGGCGATCGTCGCCCCGCTCCCCCGCTCGTACGAGGCGGTCGTGCGGGGGCGGGTGAAGTTCCGGGTCGGCAGCATCGTCTACGCGGCGTTCGACCGGGACGAGACGATCATGGGCTTCGCCTTCCCGAAGGAGGAGCGGCAGGCGCTGGTCGACGGGGAGCCCGACAAGTTCCTGCTCCCCCGCCAATCGGACATGCGCTACCAGTGGGTCTGCGTGCGGCTCGACGTCATCGAGGTCGACGAGCTGCGGGAGCTGCTCATCGACGCGTGGCGCATGTGCGTGCCGAAGAAGGTGGCCGCCGCCTACGACGACGACGTGGGCATCGGGGGCGACGACACCGAGGGTGTCTAGGACACCGGGAGCGGCGCCGACGCCGACGCCTGGCGGTCGTACGCCTCCCGGGCGGCGGCGACCGCGTCGCGGTGGTCGCGGGTCCAGGCGACGAGCGGGGCGACCGCGTCGAGCAGCGTGGCGCCGAGCGGGGTGAGCTCGTAGTCGACCCGGGGCGGCACGACCGGGTGGACGGTGCGCTTCACGAGCCCGTCGCGCTCCAGGTGGCGCAGGGTGAGGGTCAGCATCCGCTGGCTGATCCCCTCGATCTCCCGCTTCAGCTCGGTGAACCGGTGGGCCCGCTCGCCGAGGAGCTCGACGATCAGGAGCGACCACTTGTCGCCGATCCGGTCGAGCAGGTCGCGGATGGCGCACGCCTGGGTGGACTCGACCTTGGTCGGACCGGGCACGGCCGCGACCGCACGCTCGCCGTCGACCCCCTCGGCGCCCTCGGTTCCCTCGGTTCCCTCGAGGTGACTCGGTGACAGAGAAGTGCCTTCTTCCATCGCCGCCCACAGTGCCCCATAGTGGGGTCGGTTACAAGAGGGAACCGACCCCACTCGGAAGAACCGACCCCAGGAGATCCCCATGGCAGCACCCGCGATCGGCGTGTTCCTCCCGACCGCGAGCGAGCGGACCGCACCCCTCGTCGACGTGGTCGCCGCGGCGAAGCACGCCGAGGACCTCGGCTTCGAGTCGGTGTGGGCGATCGACCAGCTGATCGCCGGCACCGGGGTGCCGTTCGTCGACGGCACCGTCACCCTCGCCGCCGTGGCGGGCGCCACCGAGCGCATCCGGCTCGCCTTCGGCGTGATGATCGTGCCGCTGCGCCCGGTCGTCTGGGCCGCCAAGGAGGTGGCGTCGCTGCAGCACCTCTCCGGCGGCCGGGTGCTGTTCGGCGTGGGCGTCGGCGGCGACCGGCACACCCGCTCGTGGGCCGCGGTGGGCGTCCCCCGGCGCGAGCGGGGCCGGCGCCTCGACGCCGCGCTGGCGGTGCTGCCCGACCTCATCGCCGGCAAGGCCGTCGAGCTCGACGGCGCCGAGGTGCAGCTCGCTCCCGGCGTGCCGGTCCCGCCGATCGTGGTGGGCGGCATGGCGGAGGCGGCGCTGGCCCGGGCCGTCGACCACGGCGACGCCTGGTTCGCCCTCCCCCTGCCGCCGGACCAGGTGGCGCCCGTCGTCGAGCGGCTCTCCGAGCTGGCGGCCGAGCGGGGGCGGGCGGTGCCCGAGATCATCGGCAGCGTCTCGGTGGCGATCGACGGCGACCCGGCGCTCCCCGACGAGGCCGAGCTCCTCCGCATCCTCAGCGACCCGGACGGCGTGTACGGCATGCCCGCCGAGGCCGTCCCCGACATCCTCGTCACCGGCGGGCCCGACGCCGTCGCCGACCGCATCGGCAAGTGGACCACCCTCGGCGCCCGGCGGGTGGTGGTGACCCTCGCCGCGGGCAACTGGTTCCGCCAGGCGGAGCTGCTCGCCGAGGCCGCCGCGCTGCTCGGCTGACGACCCGACCGACCGACAACCCAAATTGCGTTGATCGAGCCGCATATGTCGGCCCGATCAACGCAATTTGGTACGGGTTTCCCCGGATCAGTGGTGGACGTGGGCCCGCTGGCCGTCGCGGTCGAAGATCATCACCAGCTCGGCCGGGCCGCCGACGGCGCCGAACGCGTGCGGCGTCATCGTGGCGAACTCCGCCGCCTCCCCCGCCGCCACGTCGATCTCCCGGTCGCCCAGCCACAGCCGCACCCGCCCCTCGATCACGAAGAACCAGTCGTGCCCGGGGTGGACCCGCTGCCGCGGCCGCTCGCCGGTGGGCTCCAGCCGGAGCTTGGCCGCCATCGTGCGCCCGCCCGGCCGGCTGAGCAGCCACGTCGTCCGGGTGCCGGTGCTGTTGGGCACGGGCCGCACGACCACGTCCTCGTCGCCGGGCACCTCCAGCAGGGCGTCGAGGCTCACCTGCAGCGCGGTGGCGAGCGGCACGAGGACGTCGAGGCCGATCGTCCGCTTGCCGGTCTCGATGCGGCTGATCGTCGACGGGCTGAGGTTGGTGCGGGCGGCCAGCTCGTCGAGCGACCAGCCCAGCGTGGTCCGCAGGCTGCGCAGCCGGGTGCGCACCACGTCCTCGACATCGACCCCGGTCATGGGCACCTCCGGACCTGTCTTGCGAATCCTGCAAGCCCACTTGCCATCTCGTCACCCGACCGTATCGTCGGCGCATGGCTGCGCAACCCCATCGAACCGTCGAGCGGACCTGTGACGTCGCGGTGGTCGGCGGCTCGGCCGCCGGGCTCGCCGCCGCCCTCCAGCTCGCCCGGCAGCGCCGGGCGGTGATCGTCGTCGACGACGGCACGCCCCGGAACGCCCCCGCCGCCCACATGCACGGCTACCTCGGCCACGACGGCGCCCCGCCGTCGGCGCTGATCGCCCGGAGCCGGGACGAGGTCCGCCGCTACGGCGGCGAGATCCTGACCGGCCGCGCCCTCCGGGTGCTGCGGACCGCCGACGGCAGCGACGGCGACCACGGCGACGGCGACCCCGGGTTCCGGGTCGAGCTCACCGGCGGCCACGTCCTCCGGGCCCGCCGGGTGGTGGCCGCCACCGGGCTCGTCGACGTCCTGCCCGACATCGACGGCCTCGCCGGGCGCTGGGGCCGCGACGTGCTCCACTGCCCGTTCTGCCACGGCTTCGAGGTGCGCGACCGGCGGCTCGTGCAGATCGTCACCCACACCTGGAACCTCCACCCGACGCCCCTGCTGCGCCACCTCACCGACCGGCTGACGGTCGTGGTCCACGACGGCACCGAGGTCGACGAGGAGGCGCTCGCCCCGCTGACCGCGGCGGGCGCCGAGGTCGCCGTCGAGCGGGTGCCGGTGCGCCGGATCGTCACCGGCCCGGACGACGACCGGCTCACCGGCGTCGAGCTCGTCGACGGGCGCACCCTCCCGGCCGACGCCGTGGTGGTCGGGCCCCGCTTCACGGTCCGGGCCGAGCCGTTCGCCCCGGCCGGCCTGCGGGCCGCCCCGCACCCGACGGGCATGGGCGACGTGGTCGAGGTCGACGCCACCGGCCGGACCGCGGTGCCCGGCCTCTACGCCGCCGGCAACGTCACCGACCCCTCCATGCAGGTCCTGCACGCCGCCGCCCACGGCAGCCGGGTCGGCGCCACGGTCGCCTTCGACCTGGCCGAGGAGGACCTGCGCGCCGCGGCCGACGCCGCGGCGGCCCGACCGTCGGCCCACGAGGCCGACTGGGACCGCCGCTACGGCGACGACGCCCCGGTGTGGAGCGGCAACCCCAACGGGACGCTGGTCCGGGAGGTCGAGGACCTCGCGCCGGGGCGGGCGCTCGACGTGGGCGCCGGCGAGGGCGGCGACGCCCTCTGGCTGGCCGAGCGGGGCTGGCGGGTCACCGCCACCGACATCTCCGCCCGCGCCCTCGCCCGGGTGGCCGCCGAGGCGGCGCGGCGTGGCCTCGACGTCGAGTGCCGCCGCCGGGACGCCAACGCCCTCGACGCCTTCGAGCCCGCCGCCTACGACCTGGTGTCGCTGCAGTACGGCGCCATCCCCCGCACGCCCGACCAGCGGGGCCTGCGCAACCTCCTGGGCGCCGTGGCCCCCGGCGGGACGCTCCTCGTGGTCGCCCACGACCCGGCGCCGATGCGGGAGGCGGTCGACGTCACCGAGCAGACCCGCATGTACGACCCCGACGCCTACCTCGGCGTCGACGAGATCGCCGCCGCGCTGGAGGGATCACCGGACTGGAAGGTCGAGGTCCACGAGCTGCGGTCCCGGCCGCCCGGGGCGGCCTCCGGCCACCACGTCGACGACCTGGTCCTGCGGGCCCGGCGGGTCGGACCGGGCTGACGACGGGGCCGCCGCTGCGGTGGGGCCAAGGCCTGCGCCAGGAGAACCCCACCCGACCCCGGAACGCATCGCCGGCCGGGCGGCTGCGACTCGAACCTGCCCCCGAAACGGGGAGCCGGCTCCCCGTTTCGGGGGCAGGTTCGGGGAGGCGGGCGTGGGGGCGCGTCACGGGTCGAGGGCGGCGAGGCTGCCGTCGGCGAGGTGCTGCTCGACCGCCCTCGGCAGCAGGTAGGC
>DATCLV010000598.1:0-2450 GCA_036563745.1 Acidimicrobiales bacterium
CGCCGGCTCGGCGCAGGTCGCCCCGCCGGCGGAGCACGCCGGCCGCCCGCCGCCGGGCCGCGGTGGCGGCCTCCGGGGCGATGGCCCGCTCGACGAACGGGTGCCACAGGTCGTGGGGCACGTACCAGCGGCCGTGGGCGCTCGTCCGCTGGGCGACGAGCGGTACGCCGTCGAGCACCCGGTCGAGGTCGACCGGCTCGCCGAGCGCGGCGGAGGCCAGCTCCTCGTCGGCGCCGCCGATCGCGGCCAGCGTCGCCAGCGCCTCGCGGGACTCGGGCTTGAGGCTCTCCAGCACCTCCTCCCACACGTAGCGCTCGGCGCCGGACCGCCCGGCCACCGCGGTGAGGCGGGCGAGGGCCGGCCAACCGCCGCAGCCGTCGAGCACGTCGACGTCGACCCCGAGCAGCTCGGCGAGCTCGGCCCGCTCCTCCCGGGTGAGCAGCAGGTCGTCGGCGCCGAGCAGCAGCGCCCGGTCCTCGGCGAGCAGCCGGCCGAGGCGAACGGGCGGCTCGGCGCGCCCGGCCAGCACCACGTGCCCGTTCTCGGGGAGCGACTCGATGAGGTCGTCGAGGGCGGCGGCGCCGGGGCTGCCGGCGGGGATCTCGTGGACGTCGTCGAGCACGAGCGCCACCCGCAGCGGCGACCGGCTCCACACGGCGGCCACCACCCGGTCGAGGCTGGCGCGGTGGCCGTCGCCGGCACCGTCGCCGGCCACGGTGGTCTCGGCGACGGTGGCGCCGAGCGCGTCCGCGATCCCGTCGAGGAGCGAGGTGCCGTCGGCGTCGGCGGGCTCGCAGCTGAGCCACACGTCGATGCCCCGGGGCAGCAGGGCGTTCTCCCCCACGGCCTGGGCGAGCAGCGTCGTCTTGCCGAACCCGGGCGGGGCCACGATCGTCAGCAGTCGCCGCTCGAACCGGCTCGCGAGGGCGGTGAGCAACCGCTGCCGCAACAGCGCCGACGCCCCAGGATCCGGCGGACGGCTACGGAAAGGCCGCACGGCCGTACGTTACGTCAGGCCGCGCCCGCCGCGTCGGGCGGTGCGGCTGCGGTCGCGGCGGCCTCGCCCGCCGGGGAGGCGGCGAGCACGAGCCGGATGGCGTCGGCGATCGACGCCCGGGTCGGCCCGTCGGGGTCGAGGTGGTGGAAGAGCTCGAGGCCGGCACCGAGGCACTGCAGGAGCGCGGCGAGCCGCGCGGCCGGGACCGGTGGGGTGAGGTCGAGCTGCTGGACGATCACGTCGACCCGCTCGGCCAGCTCGGCCAGCGCCGCGCGCTCCCACTCGGCGAGGCGCCGGCCGACCTCGGGGTTGCGGAGGGCGTAGAGCCGGAACTCGGAGAACAGCAGGAAGCGGGTGCGGTCGCCGTGGCTGGGCATCACGTCGGCGGCCCGGAGGCGGCCGAGGAGGGCGGCGGCGTCGCCGATGTCGTCGAGCCCGCCGTCGGGGCCGATGCGGTCGGCGCCGAGCTGGTGGTCGATCAGCGCGAGGAAGAGGTCGTCCTTGCCGCTGAAGTGGGAGTACACGGCGCCCTTGGTGTGCCCGGCCCGGAGGGCGATCTCGTCGATCGACGCGCCGGCGAACCCCTTCTCGGCGAAGACCTCGGCGGCGGCGTCGAGCAGTCGCTCACGTGTGCGGGCGGTGCTCTCCCGGCGGCTCACTCTCGCCATCTGGCCTCCACACCCCCCGTGCGACGAAAAGGTTACAAAAACAGATACCCAACGGTTTTTGCGTGATGTACCTTGTTCCCCAGGCGCTCAGGGTTTTTCGACTGGGCTGAGGGGGAGAACACTGCACGCCTGAGCGTCCTGGGGAAGACGCCGTGTTCTGCGCTCAAGCGTGGCACACGCGTCACGGTGCGCGCTTCCTCGCCGAACGCGCGCGCCCGCGCACATCCGGGGGAGATGCTTCATGAGAAAGACACACGACGTGGACCGCGCGCGCCCAGAGCCGCGCGCCGAGGTCCGTGACGTCAGCCGTCGCCGCTTCCTGCGCGGGGCCGGCACCACCGCCGTCGGGGCGGGGGCGCTCGCCGCCGCCACGGGCACGGCGACCGTCCTCACGACGACCACCACCACGGAGCGGGCATCGGCCCGGCAGGCGGCGTCGTCGGGCACCTTCAGCCGGCTGTTCCCGCACCTGCCGCCCTTCGCCGAGCCGAGCGACGCGCTCACCGAGGCGCTGCTCGACATGGGCAAGCCGGGCGGCATCCTCGACGCCGCCGACGACCTGTCGGCCGGGCCCGTGCGGCTCATCACCGAGGAGGCGCTCAGCGCCGGGAACCCGAACAACCCCGGCCACACCGCGGGCACCACGTTCCTCGGCCAGTTCATCGACCACGACATCACCTTCGACGCCGCCTCGGTGCTCAACGTGCCGACCGAGCCGCGCCGGTCGCCCAACGCCCGGACGCCGATCCTCGACCTCGACTCCCTCTACGGGGGCGGGCCGCCGG
>DATCLV010000599.1:0-1832 GCA_036563745.1 Acidimicrobiales bacterium
CTCTCCGGCATCGCCCCCACCGTCGCCGCCCCCGAGGGGGTCATCGACTACGGCATCTCCTGGGACGAGCAGGTGCGGGTCGCCGGCCGGGCCCTCGGCGAGGCCGACAAGGCCGAAGAGCTGGTGGCCGACGTCGAGCAGCGCTTCGCCGACGCCCGGGCGGCCCACCCCGAGTTCGCCGGCAAGGAGGCCGTGGTGGCGACGCCCTACAACGACCTCATCTCCGTCTTCGCCCCGCAGGACCCGCGGGGTCGCTTCCTCGCCGAGCTCGGCTTCACCCAGCCGCCCGAGATCGAGGACCTCGCCGGCAGCGCCTTCAGCGCCGACCTCAGCGCCGAGCGGGCCGACCTGCTCGACGTCGACGCGATCGTCTGGATCGTCGGGTCGATCGAGACCGACGTGCCGCGGTTCGACGAGGACCCCGTGTACTCGACGCTCGAGGTGCACACCGGCCGGCACGAGGTGTTCGTCGAGAACCTCAGCCCGACCGGTGGGGCCACCTCGTACGTCACCGTGCTGAGCCTCCCGTTCCTGCTCGACGAGCTGGTCCCGCAACTGGCCGACGCGCTCGCCGGCCGCGGCCCCACCGCCTGACCGGGGAGGCACCGTGCCACCGACCCCCCGACCGCCGCGGGAGCGCTACGCCCTCACCAGAGCCCAGGAGCACGTGTGGCTCGCCGAGCAGGCCGCCGACGGGCCAGGCCGGTTCACGATCGGCGAGGTCATGGAGATCCACGGCCCGGTCGACCCGGTGGCGTTCGAGGCCGCCGTCCGGCACGTGCTGGTCGCCACCGAGATCGGGCTGGTGCGGTTCGGCGTCGGCGACGACGGGCGGCCGTACCAGGAGCTCGACCCGGAGCTGCCGTGGGCGCTGCGGATCGTCGACCTGACCGCCGACTCGGGTGCGGTCTCCCCAGCCGACCACGCCGCGGACGCCGCCGGCCCCGCCGGGCCCGGTGCAGGGGACGACCTCGCCGCCCGGGTCATGGCCGAGGCCCGGGCCCAGCTGGCCCGTTCCTTCGACCTGACCACCGGCGAGCCGCTCGTCGCCCACACCCTGTTCCTCGCCGCGGACCGGTCGTGGTGGGTGTGGACCGGCCACCACATCGTCGCCGACGCCGCCTCCGGCGCCCTGGCCGCCGGCCTCGTCGCCGACGCCTACTCCCGCCTCGTGGCCGGTGACCCGCTCCCGCCCACCGCACCCGGGTCGCTGGCCCGGCTCGTCGAGCTCGACCGGGCCTACGCCGGTTCGCCGGCCGCGGCCCGCGACGCCGCCTGGTGGCAGGAGCGGATCGCCGGGGCGCCCGAGCCGGTCCGCCTGTCGCGGGGCGACCCGCCCCCGTCGGGCACCACGTTCCGCTGCCTCCGCGCCCTCGACCCGGGCTTCGACGCCCGGCTGCGGGCGTCGTGCACCACCGCGTCCCGCCGGCCCTCGGCGGTCGTGACCGCCGCGGTCGCCGCCTACGTCCACCGGGTCACCGGGGCGCAGGACCTGGTGCTCGGCCTGCCCGTCACCGCCCGCGCCGGCGCCGAGCTGCGGTCGCTGCCCGGGATGCTGTCGAACATCGTCCCGCTGCGCCTGGCCGTGCGGCCGGAGACCACCGGCGACGAGCTGGTGGCGCAGGTCGGGCGGGAGCTGCAGAAGGTGGCCCTCCGGCAACGCTACCGGGGCGAGGACCTGTGCCGGGAGGCCGGCATCCCCGGCGGGATCCTGGGGCTGATCGGGCCGTCGGTGAACTTCATGGCGTTCGACCACGCCTTCCGGTTCGGCGGCCACCGGGCCACGTTCCACACGCTGCGGTCCGGCCCGGTGGACGACCTGGCCGTCGCCG
>DATCLV010000607.1:0-4704 GCA_036563745.1 Acidimicrobiales bacterium
TGCCTCCGTGAAACCTGCTGACAGAACTGCTGACAGCTCGGCCTCACTAAGCCCCTCAGCGGAGGAAACTTGACGGCGTGACCAGCACTCTTGTGCCGCACCCCCAACGGGATTCGACGAACAAGGGAACGGTGCTTGGGAGCCTAACCGGCCACCCCCGGCCACGAACGGCCGGTCGGACCGCCAGGTCGTGCTCGAGGTCTGTCGCCCCCTGCCCCCGTCTCGGACGAGCCTCCATCCCGGCCTGGTGTCTCGCCGAGGCTGAGGGGCAGGCAGGCGTCCGGCCGGGTTGAGCGGGGGTTCTAGCACGGCGGCCACGGTGGATCTTGTCGAGGCTTTCTCCAACCCCTCTGACCACGCAGAACCGGCTACTCCTGGATCTGCCCTGGGCAGCAAGAGCGAGGAGGCCCGTGCGTCGGCCAGCCGGAGATCTGCGAAAGCCATTCGCCACTTCGCAGAAGGCTGGTCGCCTGCCCAATCGGCCGCCGAGTTGGACCTGACGCCAGCACGGTCAGGCGGGGCAGCGCTCTGCGAAACGCCGGGATGCCCGTCAGGCGGCCGAGTGCCAAGCCGACGAACCCATAGCGCGCGCGAGCGCAGGGTGGTACCCGTGTGCGCCTTCACACGACGGTGTGTGCAGATGCACACGGCCACCGGACCGGCACGGTCCGGGCGGCCATGGCCACGATCTATGAGATGGCCGGTGCCGCCTGACCGCCTGGGGCGCCGGTCGGCGCATCGCCTAACTTCTTGGTGCCCCCCTTGCTCCGGCGGCGGCTGCGCGCGCCACGGGGCGCCCGGCGAGAGCGTGTCCGTCACGCCAGGGAGGACCGATGGTCGAATCCGCAGATGAACGACAGCTCCAGAGTCCGGGAGCGCACGCGGCGTCCGCGTCTGGGCTGGTGATGACGCGGCGCCGAGCGTTGTATCTGGCGCTCGGCGCCGCCGTGGCGGCAGCCGGAGCAGCGGCCGGTTGCTCGTCCGGTGGGTCGGACGCCTCGGACGAGTCGGACGGGGCCGGTCTCACGAGCGGCGGCGACGAACCCAGCGATGGTGACGAAGTGGTCGTGTACGCCTCGCCGTCGTGTGGATGCTGCGGCCAGTACGCCGAGTACCTCGGGTCGGAAGGCGGCTACCCGGTGGATCTGCGCCGGACGGACGAGGTCGACGCGATCAGGGCCGAGGCCGGCGTCCCCGATGAGGCCGCCGGCTGCCACACGACGACGATCCGCGACTATGTCGTCGAGGGCCACGTACCACTGGAGGCAATCGACAAGCTGCTGCGGGAGCGACCGGCGGTCGACGGCATCTCCCTGCCGGGCATGCCGACCGGGTCCCCCGGTATGAGCGGCCCCCAGGAAGCGCCGTTCGAGATCGTGTCGTTCGCCGGCGGGACGGTGCGGCCCTTCACGACCGTCTGACCCGTCTCAAACGTCATCATGGCGAAAGCGAAGGCGACGGAGTCGCTATCGGTCAGGCGGCAGAGACGGTGGCTAGTTCGGTCTCGGGCCGAGGGCGTGGAGGCGAGGTCCGGCGTGGCGTGGGCTGGTGGCGGCCCGAGCGGACGCCGTTGGCGATGACGGCGACCTCGGCGAACTCGTGGATGGCGTCAACGGCGGCGAGGGCTGAGCGCGCCGAGGGGCGGCGAGGGGACGAGAATAACGATGATGGAGGCGGACAAGGCGAGGTTCTGGCGCATGATGCGCCCGGACCGGTGCCAGCACGATCGTCCCGATCGGCGGCGCCGCGATCGCCAGCCTGGCCGCCGCGAGCCTGAGCCCGGCATCCCGTGTTGGGCCGAGCGGCGCCGGGTCGCCGGCCCTACCGATGAGCGGCGGAGGGACGGGGCTCCGTCGCGTCGGGCTGTAAGGCCGGGCTCGTTGAACGGCGGTCCCGAATCCAGGCCCCAGCGGCGAGGGCGGCGAGGGCGGTGGCGAGGACGAGGGCGATCCGAACGGCGCCTGCGTCGGCGATCCAGTCGGAGAGGGTGTAGGACCAGCTGGTCACGGTGTCGATGACGCCCGACTTGGGGATCGCCCCGGCCCTGCTGCCGTAGGTGCGCAGGCTGAGCCAGCCGTAGTGGACAACGTAGGCCCCGGCCAGCGCGACCAGCCCGCCCGAGATGCGGCCGACGTGGGCTTGGGCGTCACGCAACCGACGCACGAGTGACGTGCGGGCGAGCGCGATGGCCACGGTCAGGGCCGTAAGGACGAGCGTCATGCCCGCGGCGTAGATACCGAATACGACGAGCCCGGCGGTCAGGCTGTCGCGGCTCATCGTGCCGGCGACGGCGCTGAGGAAGAGCGGGAGGGTGCAGCCGATGGACGCGATCGCGTAGGACACCCCGAACACGAACATGGAGCCGACCGTTCGCTTGCGGCCGCCCCGTTCCAGCTTGGGCAAGCGGGCGGCCGGTTGAAAGCCGCACAACATGGCGACACCGAGGGCGAACAGCGCGATGCCGATGACGATCGAGATCCAGGGGGCATTCTCGTAGACGGGCACCGTGGTCAGCTCGGCAGCGGCGCCGGCGAGGGCGAACACGGCAAGGAACCCGGTGGATACGACGAAGGACACCCGGAACGCCTGGCCGAGGCGTGGGCGAGGTGCCCGTTCGCCAGCGCCTTCGAGGCCCAGGAAGTAGGACAGGTACGCAGGCAGCATCGCGAACCCGCAGGGATTCACCGTGGCGACCATCCCCGCCGCCAGGTACACGGCCAGGGGCCCATCAGGGCCGATGCCGGCGATCACCTCACGACCGTCCCGCGCCAGCGCTGACCCGCTCGCGGGTCGCATATACGGGTCGCCCGCGGTCGCTGCCAGCTGTGGCGAGCCGGAGGCCCGGCTCTGGGCGCGACCTTGTGGGCAGGATGCGTTCGGCACGCTCGGGGCCGTGGCGCTGGACCGTGTCCATCGGTGCGTGTGGCCACCGTGTCACCCGTGGAACCGGCGGCCGGCGAGGGCCATGTGGGCCTCGCCGATGGCCTCGACGACGGTGGGGTGGGGGTGGATGAACTGGGCGACATCGCGGGGGAGGGCTTCCCAGTTGTAGATGAGCTGGGCTTCCGCGATGAGGTCGGTGGCTTTGGGGCCGATGATGTGGATGCCGAGGACCGGACCGCCGTCGCGGCCGGCGAGGACCTTCACGTGACCAGCGGGGTTGGTCATCATGGCCCGGGCGTTGTGGGAGAACGGGTAAGTGCGCGCGTCGTAGGCGACATTGCGTTCGCGTAGTTGGGCTTCGGTGAAGCCGACGGCGGCGATCTCGGGGTGGCAGTAGGTGACCCGGGGGATGCCGGCGTAGTCCAGGGGGAGCGGGTGGCGTCCGGCGACGTCTTCGGCGACGAGGAATCCCTCGGCGAAGGAGCTGTGGGCGAGGCCGAGGCGGGGGATGACGTCACCGAGTGCGTAGATGCCGTCGACGCCGGTGCGGCAGTGGTCGTCGACGGTGATGTAGCCCCGGTCGAGGCGTACGCCGGCCTTTGCGAAACCCATGCGCTCGCTGACCGGTCGCCGGCCGACCGCGACGAGCAGGAGGTCACCTTCCACCGTCTTGTCGTCGCCGAGCACGACGCGCACCGCGCCCTCGCCGCGGTCCACGGCGGTCACGGTGGCGCCGGTGATGAGCTGCATCCCTTGGCGGCGTAGCTCCTTGGCCAGGGCCTTGGAGGTGTCCTCGTCCTCTCGGGGCGCGACTTGGGGAAGGGCTTCGATGAGGGTCACGGTGCTGGCGCCGAACGCGTGCCAGATGGTGGCGAACTCCAGGCCCACGGCGCTGGCCCCGATGACGATCGGGTGGTCGGGGACGCGCTCGAGGCCCAGCGCGTGGTCGCTGGTGATGATGAGCTGTCCGTCGATGTCGGCTCCGGGGACGGGCAGGGGACGGGGGGTGGATCCGGTGGCCAACACGGCGGCCCGGGTGCCGCGCAGGCGTCGTTGCCCGTCAGCGGTGTCGACGACGATGGTGCGGTCCTCGGCGAGTCGCCCGGTCCCGGCGACCACCTCGACGCCCCGGGCTCGCAGGGTCGATTGCAGGCCCCGGTGGTTGGTGTCGACGATGCCCTGCTTGTAGCCGAGGGCGGCCGGAGCGTCGACGCCGTCGAAGCTGGCCCGTACGCCGTAGCAGGAGGCATCGGCGGCGAAGGAGGCGACTTCGGCCACCTGGAGGAGAGCCTTGGCGGGGATGCAGCCCCGATGCAGGCACGTGCCACCGACCTTGTCGCGCTCGACCAGCGCCACCCTCATGCCGATGTCGACGGCCCGGAGGGCGCACGAGTAGCCGCCGGTACCACCGCCGAGGATCACCATGTCGTAGGCGTCGTCGCTCATCGCGTCATCCTTGGCGCTCGTGGCTGGCCGCCTGGGGCGCTCGGGCGCTCGTGGTTTCCTCGTCGCCGGCCGGGCGCCGGAGGTCGGTGAGCACGAGGAACGCGGCGCCGGCGCAGATGAAGACGTCGGCCAGGTTGAAAGTGGGCCACCAGCCGGTGTGGAGGAGGTCGACGACCGTGCGTCCGTGCATGCGGTCGAGGAGGTTGGCGAGGGCGCCACCGAGGATGAGACCGGCGGGCAGAGGGGCGAGCAGGCCCCGCCAGGCCGCGACGGCCAGGGCGGCGGTGATGGCGGCGACGAGGAGGATCACGGCGGCGCCAGGGGCGTCGTCCAGCAGTCCGAAGGCGATACCGGGGTTGTGGGCGAGGCGCAGGT
>DATCLV010000611.1:0-5110 GCA_036563745.1 Acidimicrobiales bacterium
TGCCTACCCCGGTTGGTTGCGGCCCGACCCTGCGGGTAGGAGGCGGGCAGATGCTCTCCCCCGGCTCCTTCGTCGACGGCCGCTACGAGGTCGGGCCCCTCGTGGGACGGGGCGGCATGGCCGACGTGTTCCGGGGCGACGACGTCGTGACCGGCGACGCGGTCGCCGTGAAGGTGCTGCGGCTCGACGACGACGAGAGCCAGGCCCGCTTCCGGCACGAGACCGAGGTGCTCCGCCGGCTCGACCACCCGGGCGTCGTCCGGCTCCGCGACGCCGGCCACCACGAGCACTGCCCCTACCTGGTGCTCGACCTGGTCGAAGGGCCCAACCTGGCCCGGGTGCTGGCCGGCGGTCCCCTGGGCCTCGACCGCTCGCTGGCGGTCGGCGAGCGGCTGGCCGCCGCCCTGGCCCACGCCCACGGGCTCGACGTGGTGCACCGCGACGTGAAGCCGTCGAACGTGCTGTTCCCCGCCGACACCCCCGACCGCCCCCGCCTCGCCGACTTCGGCATCGCCCACCTGGCCGACGCCACCCGGCTGACCGCGGCGGGCGGCTGCGTCGGCACCCCCGCCTACATCGCCCCCGAGCAGCTCGAGGGCGCCACCGGGCCGGCCGCCGACGTCTGGTCCCTCGGCCTCCTGGTCATCGAGTGCATCACCGGGGCCCTGTGCTACCCGGGCACGGTGGCGGAGGCGGCGGTCGCCCGCCTGCACCGCGCCCCCGTCGTGCCCGCCGCGCTGCCGGGCTGGCTGCGCCACACGCTGCAGGCCATGACCGACCGGGAGCCCGAGCGCCGGCCGTCGGCCGACCAGGTCACCCGGGCGCTCGCCGAGCGCTCGGTGGCGCCGCTGCTGCAGCCGACCCAGCCGGTGCGCCTGTCGCTGGCCGCCCGGACCCTCCCCACCGTGAGGACGGACGCGGCCGCCGCCCTCGGCACCGTCGCGACCGGCGCCGGGAGCCGCCGGTCGCCGGTGCCGGGCGGCGTGCTGACGGCGGCGGCCGTGCTGGTCGTGGCCGTGGCGGCCGCCGTCGGATGGGTCGGCGGCGGTCCGGCCGGCGAGGCGGGGTCACCGACGACCACGAGCCCCGCCACCGCTGCCACCGCCGCCCCCTCGACGACCGCGCCCGCGGCCTCCCCGTCGTCCACCGTGGTCCCGGTCGTCGAGGCGCCCGCCGCCTCCTCGGCCGGGACCACCGATCCGTCCGGTCCCGGGACCGTCGAACCGCCCGCCCCGGCGGTTCCGGGACCGGGCCCTGCCGCCGACCGCCCCGGCCCCGCCGCCCGGGGCCCGGCGCGGCCTGCCCCCGGGCACGACGACGGGCCGGGCCACCGGGGCCGGGGGCACGCGCACGGAAACGACGAGGCGCCGACCGGGCCCGCCGCCGACGACGGCTGAGCCGGCGAAACGGCGAAACGGCGAAACGGCGAGACCGCGAACCGGCGAAACGACGAGCCCGCGGGCGGCGAGCCCTAGCCGGGCGAGCCGGGCGACCAGTCGGGGTCGCGGCCGGCGAGGCCGACGACCCGGTCCAGCAGCGGCCGGTCCTCGGCCACCTCGACCACCGGGCCGAACCGGCCCTCCCGGATCGCGGCCATCTCGGGGGTCGCCAGGTCGGCCAGGAACCCGTGGACCACCTCGAGCGCCGCCGGGTCGGGCTCGAAGGCCTGGTCCGTGGCCCGGGCCAGGTCCCAGCCGTGGAGGACCAGCTCGTCGAGGGCGATGACCCCGGCCATCTCGCCCGGCAGGTCGACGCCGCCCACCCGGGTGAACCCGGTCCACGCCGCCGGCTCGCGCCACGCGTCGGCGAGGGCGTCGAGGTGGGCGGGCACCGCCGTGCGCCAGTCGGCGGGCAGCTGCGAGGCGTCGCCGGTGGGCCGGCGGTCGCCGATGCCCGAGGCGTCCTTGGCGGCCGCGGCGGCGAACGCCTGGGCCAGCGTGCCGACGTGCTCCACGAGGTCGCCGACCGTGTAGCCCTCGCACGGCGTCGGGTCGCCGAGGGCGCTGTCGGGGACGGCCGCAGCGACCTCACCGAGCCGCCGGGCCACCGGTCCGAAGTCCACCTGGGTCGTCACCGGCCGGAACCTACTCGCGTCACGGCGTCGTGGCCGTTAGCGTCGTTGTTCGCATGGGCACCGAGAGCGACGGCCACGACCGCAAGCCCGTCCTGCTGACGGTCGACGACGACCCGGGGGTCTCCCGGGCGGTCGCCCGCGACCTCCGGCGCCACTACGGCGACGCCTACCGGGTGGTGCGCACGGAGTCGGGTCCCCAGGCGCTGGACACGCTGCGCGAGCTGAAGCTGCGGGGCGACGCGGTGGCGGTGCTGCTGGCCGACCACCGGATGCCCGACATGACCGGCCTCGAGTTCCTGGAGGCCGCCATGGACCTGTTCCCCCACGCCCGCCGGGCCCTGCTCACCGCCTACGCCGACACCGAGGCGGCCATCCAGGCGATCAACGTCGTCGACCTCGACAACTACCTGCTCAAGCCCTGGGACCCGCCGGAGGAGAAGCTCTACCCGGTGGTCGACCGGCTGCTGGAGCTGTGGCACGACGACCTGCGCCGGCCCGCGCCCCACCCCGAGGCGGTGCAGGTGGTCGGGCACCGCTGGTCGGCCCGGTCGTTCAAGGTGCGCGACTTCCTGGCCCGCAACTCGGTGCCGTACCGCTGGGTCAACAGCGAGGAGCCCGAGGGCCGACGGCTCCTGGCCGCGGCCGGGGTCGACGAGACCGCGATCCCGCTGGTGATCGACGCCGAGGGGCACCACGTCGTCGACCCCAGCATCCCCGAGCTGGCCGAGCACGTCGGCATGGTCACCACCCCGACCGGCGACTTCTACGACACCGTCATCGTCGGCGGCGGCCCCGCCGGCCTGGGCGCCGCCGTGTACGCGGCCTCCGAGGGCCTGCGGACGCTGCTGGTCGAGCGACGTGCGACCGGCGGGCAGGCCGGCCAGAGCGCCCGCATCGAGAACTACCTGGGCTTCCCCGACGGGGTCACCGGGAACCAGCTCACCGACCGGGCCCGCCGCCAGGCCCAGAAGTTCGGCGCCGAGATCCTCACCACCCGCGACGTGGTGGGCCTCGACGTGCGGGCGTCGTCGCGGGCGGTCCGCTTCGCCGACGGCGGCGAGGTCGTGGCCCACACCGTGCTGCTCGCCACCGGCATCTCCTACCGGAAGCTCGACGTGCCCGGCGCCGCCGAGCTGGTCGGCCGGGGCCTCTTCTACGGCTCGGCGATGACCGAGGCGGCGGCGTGCGCCGGCGAGGACGTGTACATCGTGGGCGGCGCCAACTCCGCCGGCCAGGCCGCCGTCCACCTGGCCCGGCACGCCCGCCGGGTGACGATGCTGGTGCGGTCCGAGTCGCTCGAGAAGTCGATGTCCTACTACCTGATCCGCCAGATCGAGGAGATCGACAACATCCGGGTGCTGCCCTGCACCGAGGTGGCGGAGCTGCACGGCGGGAACCGCCTGGAGGCGCTGACGCTGTGCGAGCGGCCGACCGGGAAACGTACCGAGGTGCCCGCCAGCCACCTGTTCGTGTTCATCGGCGCCGCGCCCCGCACCGACTGGCTCGACGGCGTCGTCACCCGGGACCAGCGGGGCTTCGTGCTCACCGGGCCCGACCTCCGGCAGGGCGACCGCTGGCCCGCGTCGTGGCGCCTCGACCGCGACCCCTACTTCCTCGAGTCGAGCACCCCCGGCGTGTTCGCCGCCGGCGACGTCCGGGCCAACTCGGTGAAGCGGGTGGCCTCGGCGGTCGGCGAGGGGGCGATGGCGGTCCAGCTCCTCCACAGCTACCTGGAGCACCGATGACCGGCGCCGGACCGGGCCCGGCCGGCGCCCCGCCCGGCGGGGACGCCCCCGACCCCACGGGCCCGGGTCCGACCGAGCGGCTCACCCCCGACGAGCTGAGGACGCTCTTCCTGTTCGCCGAGCTCGACGACGACCAGCTGGTGTGGCTGGCCGAGCGGGGGCGGGTCGTCGAGTACCCCGCCGGTGCCGTGGTCCACACCGAGGGCGAGCCGGCGTCGTGCTTCTACGTGCTGCTCGACGGCACGATCGCCATGTCGCGGCGGGTGCAGGGCGGTGGCGGCGAGCTGGAGCTGTTCCGCAGCGACTACCGCGGCGCCTACACCGGGTCGTTCAACGCCTGGCTGGTCGACATCGGCGAGCCCCAGATCTACATGAGCACCACGCGGGCGGTCACCGACGTCCGCTTCCTGGAGCTGCCCGCCACCGACATCGGCTGGGCGGTGAAGAACTGGTTCCCGATGGCCGCCCACCTGATGGTCGGGGCGGCCACGCAGGGCCGGCAGGCCAGCGCCACCATCGAGCGCCACGAGCGCCTGGTGGCGCTGGGCACGGTCACCGCCGGGCTCACCCACGAGCTGAACAACCCGGCCACCGCGGTGGTCCGGGCGACGGCGTCGCTGCGGGAGCGCCTCTACGGCTGGTACGCCGAGCTGGGCGCGCTCGCCGAGAGCGGCATCGACAGCCGCCAGCTGGGCGCGGTCGCCAAGGTCGTGCGGGACGCCGTGACCAAGCGGTCGTCGGCGCCACAGCTGTCGCCGCTCGACACCTCCGACCGCGAGGACGAGCTGGCCGGGTGGCTCGACGGCCACGGCGTCGCCGACGGGTGGGACGTGGCGCCCACGCTGGTGGCGGCGGGCCTCCGCGTCGACGACCTGGCCACGCTGGTCGACCTGCTCGGCCCGAAGGCGTTCCCGGCGGCGGTCGGGTCGCTGGTGTACGCGCTCGAGGCCGACGCGCTGGTCCACGAGGTCACCGAGGCCGCCGGTCGCATCACCGGGCTGCTGGCGTCGGCCAAGCAGTACACGCAGATGGACCGGGCGCCGCTGCAGGAGGTCGACGTCCACGACGGCATCGACGCCACCCTGACCATGCTCGGCCACAAGCTGGGCGACGTCCGGGTCGTCCGCGACTACGACCGGTCGCTGCCCGCCCTCACCGCCTACCCGGCCGAGCTGAACCAGGTATGGACCAACCTGGTCGACAACGCCCTCGACGCCATGGACGGCGAGGGCACGCTGACCATCCGCACCGCGCCGGCGGCCGAGGGCGACCACTGCGTGCTGGTCGAGGT
>DATCLV010000624.1:0-7233 GCA_036563745.1 Acidimicrobiales bacterium
GGGCATGGCGGTGCCGGGGGCGAAGGGATCGGCGGGCACCCCGGGGTGCTGCGGCGGTGGCGGCCGGTGCCAGCCCGGGTCGTAGACGCCGACCGGCGGGGCCATCGACCCCGGCGGGCCCGGGACGAACGAGCTCGGTGCCTGGTAGGGCCCGGGCGGTGGGGCAGCGTTGGGAGCCGCACCCCAGGCCGGCGGGACGTTCGCCGGCTGGTGGGCCCGGCGGCGCCGGCGCCAGTTGGCGAAGGCGAACCCGCCGGCGGTGAGGAGGAACAGCGTGACGCGGAGGAGCACCCGGGCCGCCAGCCAGCCGCCGGTGTCGGTCCCGCCGCTGCCGGTCTGCGCGGCGGCCGGCGCCGCCGTCGTCACCACCGTCGCCGCGACCACGGCCACGGCTGCCACCACACCACCGATCCGCGCCACTCGCTCGCCTCTCTCCACGCGGGGATCCGTCACCACCACGGTACCGAGCCGGCGTCCCGGGTGGCCGTCGCGCTCAGTGGGCGCAGGCGCAGTTGGCGCCGCAGGGCGCCATCGGGGCGTCGCCGGCGCCCGGGCCCGCGGCCGCCCGGCCGGTGGCGCTGAAGGCCGCGAGCAGGCGGACGGTGTCGGCGTGGCCGTCCGGGCAGGTCGCCGGGGCGTCGGCCTCGGCGGCGGGTCGCCGTGCGTCGAACCGGGTGTCGCAGGTCCGGCAGCGGTACTCGTACAGCGGCATGTCCCCAGGGTACGACGCCCACGGGGGCCACGCCCCAGGGCGAACCTGCTCCCGAAGCGGGGAGAAGGCTCCCCGCTTCGGGAGCAGGTTCGGTGCGCGCCGCGATCGGTGTCGGGTCGGGATCGGGTCGACACCCATGCCGGACCCCCGGAGGGCGACCACAATGGCCGGGTGCTGATCGTCCCCCTCAAGGTCCTCGACCCCGAGCTGCCCCTGCCCGGCTACGCCCGCGAGGGCGACGCCGGGGCCGACCTCGTCGCCCGGGAGGGCGCCACCCTCCGCCGGGGCGGGGGACGGGCGCTCATCCCCACCGGCATCGCCTTCGCCCTGCCGCCGGGCTACGCCGGGTTCGTGCAGCCCCGCAGCGGGCTCGCCCTGCGCCACGGCGTCACCTGCCTCAACACCCCCGGCCTGATCGACAGCGGCTACCGCGACGAGCTCAAGGTGCTGCTCGTGAACACCGACCCCGACAGCGACTACGAGGTGCAGCGGGGGGACCGCATCGCCCAGCTGGTGATCCAGCAGGTGGAGCAGGCGAAGTTCGACGTCGTCGAGGAGCTGCCGCCGTCGGAGCGGGGGACGGGCGGCTTCGGCCACACGGGTCGCTGACCGTCGACCCGCGCCCACCGGGCGGCGCAGCGGCAGGCCGGGCAGGCCCGGGCGGCGGTCAGTCGTCGTGGTCGGCCGGGGACTTGCGGAGCGTGACGCAGGCCCGGCCCGGGTCGAGCGCCCAGTCGTCGACCACGGTGTCGAGCACCGTCGACGCCAGGTCGGAGAACGCCGGCACCACCGCCTGCCCGTCGGGCCCGGCGGTCAGCGACAGCGTCACCCGCAGCCCGTCCGGCTCGATCTCGTAGGCCACCACCAGGCTCGACTGCGGCCCGGCGTCGCAGAGCTGGGCGGCCGCCTCGCCCACCGCCAGGCGCAGCTCCTCCACCTCGCTGAACGTGAAGCCGAGACGGGTCCCGAGCCCGGCCGCGCCGACTCGGGCGATGCGGACGGCTGCCGACGTCGCCGGCACCGTCAACCGGACAGCATCCCCGTCATGGCGCTCCACGCGAGGGTGCAGCCTACGGCGCCCACCGGCCGTGCCGGAAGCGGGGTCGTCCGTAGCGGTGCGCAGCGGTTCGGCGGCGGCCGGGGCCGTTCGGGCGGCCGCGTCGACGTCGTGGGTCACGGTGCTCCCACCTCGTGTGCGTCGCCCGCCGGCGATGGCTCCCGCACCACGTCGTGCGGGTCCTTGTCGGACCGCAGCCCCAGGTAGACGGGGTGGCGCAGCAGCCCCTCCTCGGTCCAGTTGCCGTAGCTCACCTCGACCACCAGCGCCGGGTGGACCCAGTGGGCGTCGCGGGCCCGCAGCGGGGGCGGCGGCGGGTCGAACGGGCACCCGTCGACGGCCAGCGGGGCCAGCCGCTCGCGCAGGAAGCTCAGCGTCGCCGCCGTGTACCCGGTGCCCACCCGGCCGGCGTAGCGGAACGGCCGTCCGGGGGCCGTGGCGTCGTAGTAGCCGACCAGCAGCGCGCCCAGCGTGCCGGCCCGCTCGCCCTGCCCGTCGGCCCAGCCGCCCACCACCAGCTCCTGGCGGCGCTGCACCTTCACCTTCACCCAGTCGCCGCTGCGGCGCCCCGGCAGGTAGGTCGACCCGGCCCGCTTGGCCATCACACCCTCGAGGCCCTGCCGCTCGGCGGTCGCCAGCAGGTCGTCGCCGTCGGTGAAGACCGGCGCCACCTGCACCCCGGCCGGCAGGTCGTCGGCCAGCGACGCCAGCAGCCGGCGGCGGTCGCGCAGCGGCAGCGCCACCGTCGGCCGGTCACCCACCTGCAGCACGTCGAACAGCACCAGCTCGACCGGCACCTCGGCGGCGCGACGGGCGGCGTCGGCGGGCCGGGTGATGTGCATGCGGTGCTGGAGGCGCCCGAAGTTGGGGCGGCCCTGGTCGTCGAGGGCGACGATCTCGCCGTCGAGCACCACGTCGATGTGGGCGAACGCCGCGCCCAGCGGGTGCAGCTCCGGGTACGAGGGGGTGGCGTCCTTGGCGTTCGACGACCAGATCTGCAGCTCGCCGTCGACCACCTCGAGGATCGCCCGCATGCCGTCCCACTTGAGCTCGTAGGTCCAGTCACCTCCTCGCGGCAACCGGGCCGTGGTGGCCTTCATGGGCAGGTACGACGGCATCGGGGCGAGCCTACGAGCCGCGCCGGTGGGACACCGGCCTCCGGGGGGCGTCGTCGCCCGGCCGCGCTTTCCGACCTGCCAGCGGGCATCCTTCCCGGGAACGTGACCTATCGGCTACGGGGTCTCCGGCGCTAGGGTCACCACACTCGGCGGATTCTTTACGGAAACAGGAGCAGCTCGCGATGTCTGAGGTCACACCCGGCTGGTACGCGGACCCGTCCGGCCGGTTCTCGCAGAGGTACCACGACGGAACACAGTGGTCCGAGCACGTCGTCGACTCCGCCGGCAACCGCAGCACCGACCCCACCAACCAGGCACAGCCGCAGGCGGCGGGCTACGGGGCGCAGGCGTCCTACGGCCAGTCGCCGTCGTCCGGGGGCTACGGCGCCCAGTCCGACCAGGGCTACGGGGCGTCCTCCGGCGAGGGCTACGGCGCCCAGGGCTACGGCCAGCAGGCGTCCGGCGGCTACGGCCAGCAGGGCTATGGCCAGCAGGGGTACGGCCAGCAGCAGTCCTACGGGCAGCAGGGTTACGGCCAGCAGGCCCCCGGCTACGGCCAGCCCGGCTACAACTACGGCCAGGCCGCCTACGGCGGCGCCCCCACGGCCGCCTTCACCCCCACGATCGGCCTGATCGTCGCCGGTGTCGGTGCCCTCTTCGTCTTCCTGTCGCTGTTCGTCCTCGACTTCCTCAAGGTCGAGTTCGACATGGGCGGCTTCGGGAGCGGCAGCGAGGCCGGGCCGCTGAGCGACATGTCCGGCGAGGGTTCGCCCGCCATGCTCGACAGCTACGCCTCGATCGGTCGCATCCTCGCGATCGTGGTGATCGCCTTCGCCGTGGCGGCGGCGGCCCAGGTGCCGCAGCTCGCCAAGGTGGCGCAGGCCCCGATCATCGCCGCCGGCCTCGCCGGTCTCTTCCTGGTGTGGAGCGTGGCGGCGATGCTCGCCAAGCCCGATGCCGCCGACCTGGGCGTGGGCGACATCAGCACCAGCCCCGCGATCGGTGCCATCGTCGGCGTGCTGGGCTACGGAGGGTTGATCGCCGGCCAGTTCTTGAAGCAGCCGGTGGGCAACAAGAGCTAGCGCGGTCCCAACGGCCAGCGCGGCCGTCGCCGCCGAGACGACGTGTCCAGGAGGGTCCGGCTCAGCCGGACCCTCCGCCGCGTCCCGGCCCGGTGCGGGCCGGCCCCCAGCGGCTACGGTTTCTGACAGGTCATCAGAAACGGCGGTGGGTGGTCGCCGTCACGACATCGAACGACGGGGGGACCGGTGAGCGAGACGCAGTTCAACCTGGCCAAGGTGTTCGACACGGTGGCGGGGGCCGTCCCCGACCGTGACGCCATCGTCTGGAAGGGCCGGCGCTGGAGCTTCGCCGAGCTGGCCGACCGCAGCCGCCGCCTCGCCACCTACCTCCACGGGCGGGGCCTCGGGGTGCACACCGAGCGGGACCAGCTGCCCGGTCACGAGTCCGGCCAGGACCACCTCGGCATCTACCTCTACAACGGCAACGAGTACCTGGAGACGATGCTGGCCGCGTTCAACGCCCGCGTCGCCCCCTTCAACGTCAACTACCGGTACGTCGAGGACGAGCTCCTCTACCTCCTCGACAACGCCCGTTGCCGCGGCCTCGTCTACCACGCCACCTTCGCCCCGATCCTGGCGTCGGTGCGGGAGAAGATCGAGGGGCTCGACGTGCTGGTCCAGGTCCCCGACGAGTCCGGGAACGACCTGCTGCCCGGCGCCGTCGAGTACGAGACCGTCGTCGGGTCGACCGAGCCCGACCTCTCCGACGTCGAACCGTCGCCCGACGACCTCTACGTCCTCTACACGGGCGGCACCACCGGCATGCCCAAGGGCGTCCTGTGGCGCCAGCACGACGTGTTCCTGTCGTGCATGGGCGGCCGCAACCTGTTCACGTGGGAGGTGGTGACCTCCTACGACGAGATCGCCGAGACCGCCCGCAACCTCGAGTCGCCGCTCAAGTTCATGGTCCTGCCGCCGCTCATGCACGGCGCCGCCCAGTGGGCGTCGTTCATCGGGCTCAACGGCGGCAACACCGTCGTCTTCCAGGACAACACCCGCCGCCTCGACCCGGTCGACGTGTGGCGGACCGTCGAGCGCGAGCGGGCCACGTCGATCACCACCGTCGGCGACGCCGTCGCCCGGCCCCTGGTCGAGGAGCTGGAGCGGGGCGACTACGACACCAGCTCGATCGTGGCCGTCGGCAACGGCGGCGCCCCGCTCACGCCGACCATCAAGGAGCGGCTGCTGGCCCAGATGCCGAACGTGTTCGTGTCCGACTCGGTGGGGTCGTCCGAGACCGGTGCGCAGATGAGCCACCTGTCCGCCTCCGGGGCCGTGTCGACCGGGCAGTTCAACCCCGGGCCCGGGACGGTCGTGGTCAGCGAGGACATGACCCGGGTGCTGGAGCCCGGTCACGACGGCATCGGCTGGCTGGCGCAGCAGGGCTGGGTGCCGCTCGGGTACTTCCGGGACGCCGAGAAGACCAACCGCACGTTCCCGGTGATCGACGGCGTCCGCTACGCCGTGCCGGGCGACCGGGCCCGCCACCTCGCCGACGGGCCCATCGAGCTGCTGGGCCGCGACTCGGTCACGATCAACTCCGGTGGCGAGAAGATCTTCGCCGAGGAGGTCGAGCGGGCCATCGCCGGGCACCCGGCCGTGCACGACGTCGTCGTGGTGGGCCGGCCCAGCGAGCGGTGGGGGCAGGAGGTCGTGGCGCTGGTGGCGCTGTCCGAGGGCGCCGCGGCGACCGCCGACGAGATCATCGACCACGCCGCCAGGTCGATCGCCCGGTACAAGCTGCCGAAGGACGTGCTGTTCCTCGACCACATCGAGCGCAGCCCCGCCGGCAAGGCCGACTACCGCTGGGCGAAGGCCCAGGTCACCGGCTGAGGCCCAGGCGCACGGAGGCGCTCCGGTCGCTTCGATCGACCTGCCGCGGACCTTCGGTCCGCTGAGGGCCCCGGCCTCCGTCAGCTGCCAGGGGCCGACGCAGTCCGTGGTCGCTCCGGTCGCTTCGATCGACCGTCGGGGGTCGTCGGTCCGTTGAGGGCTCGGGTGTCCGGCGTCTGCTGGGGCTGGAGGCCGGGGTGATCGGCTGAGGTCCCTGGGTTCTCCGGTCGACGTGCCGGAGTCGTCGGCCTGCTGGAGGCCCGGCCTCTGACAGTTGCCGGGTGAAGCCCCTCACGCCATTGGTCGGGCTTGGTTGCTCGTTCGCTCGGGGTGCTCGGTCGTCGAGCTGCTGGCGAGCCTCGGTCGTCGGTACCGACTCGAAGCCGAGAACTGAAAGGGCCCGGCACCGTGGTGGTGCCGGGCCCTTGCGTTCTGTGTCGTCGACGTCGACGAGGTCGTCAGACGGCCGGAGCGTGGCGGCGCCGGCGGGCGGCCGCCAGGGCCACCAGGACGCCACCGACGGCAGCCAGGCCACCGCCGACCTTCAGCAGGTTCATCGTCGAGTCGGAACCGGTCCGCGGCAGGTCACCGCCGCCACCGCCGGGCGTGGTGGTCGGGGGCGCCGTCGTCGGCGGGGTCTCCTCGCACGGACCGACGTTGACCTGGGCGGTCAGCTTCAGCTCGGCGCCGTCGTCCTCGCCGGTGCCGGTGGCGGTGATCGTGTGGGTGCCCTGGGCCTGGGTGGCCGACAGGGCGACCTCGAGCGTGACGTGACCGTTGTCGCCGGCCACCGGTGTGCCCACGACCGCGTCGGCCAGGGTGACCGTCACAGTGCTGCCGGGCGCGAAGTCGCCAGCCTCCACGGTGATGCTCTGACCCGGGCACGGCGTGGAGTCGCTCACCGTGATGAGGTTGTCGCCTGGGGGGTAGTCCGCCAGGGCGGGTGACGCCGCCGCGAGGACACCCAACCCCGCAACCGCGAGAACCACAAGCCGCTTCATTCCCCGAATCTCCTTCTGCCCCGGAGGGCCGCCCCATAGGACCAACCGGCCCACGTCCTCAGCAAGATTCCCTCAGCCTCGCTGCACCCTACTCTTCCCTCACGATCCTTACCAGGTGTTCATGCCACCGTGGGTGGTCGTCGGTGGCGACGGTCACCCACCGGCTGTCGTCCGTTCCTCCCGATGCCTCCTACGATGGGCTGCCGACCCTCCTGGGGGTGTAGCTCAGCTGGCAGAGCAGCGGCCTTTTAAGCCGAAGCGCGTGGGTTCGATCCCCACCGCCCCCACAAGCTCCACCCCAGGTAACCGCCCGGACCAGGCGGATTCGCCCGCCCCGCCGAGGGTGTACCGAGGACCCTCGCGCGCCACGCTTGGCGCGGTACACCTCTCGGTACACCTGTCGGTACACCTGACGTGATGCGGGCACGGG
>DATCLV010000051.1:0-3771 GCA_036563745.1 Acidimicrobiales bacterium
GACCACGGCCGCGCAGCCCCCGGGCACCGTGGCGGCGGCGACCGCGTCGAGCGCGGCCCGGTTGTCGGCCACGAACCCGGGCTTCAGCAGCAGGTCCTCGGGCGGGTACCCGCACACGGCGAGCTCCGGGAACACGACCAGGTCGCAGCCCTGCTCGTCGGCGGCCCGCAGCGCCTCGACGATGCGGGCGACGTTGCCGTCGAGGTCGCCGACGCGGGTGTTGATCTGTCCCAGGGCCACTCGGAGCCTCGACATGCGCTCAGCGTAACGACGGTGACCGCGCCCGGCGGTGCGGCCCTCCGGGCACCGAGAGCGCACGTCGGGGCGGAAAATCCGCGCTGGATCTGCGGTGTTCCGGCGGTTGTCACCCCTTGTGGGGGTATCGATGGGCCATCCACACTGACGACGAGGACGGCAGGTTGGTTCGGGGGGATCGGATGCGCGTGGCCGAGCTGGCGGGGATCGTCGAGCGCAGCGCCGATCCCGTCACCGCGCGCGACGCCCTGGCGCGCCTGGCTCCCGAGCAGCGGGAGGCGGTCGAGGCCGACGACGAGCTGGGCGCGGCGTTCGTGGCGGTGGTGGCGGCGAGCCGCAGCCTGGCCCGGCTCCTGCTGGCCGACCCGGCGGCGCTTGCGGTGCTGGGACGGCTCGACACCCGGGTGCCGCGACCGCCGGAGCTCGGCGGCGCCGACGGGGTGACCGGCGAGAACGGGGCCGGTGAGGACCGGGCCGGCGACGATCGGGCCGACGGCTCGCTCGACGGCGGCAACGGGCACGGCAACGGCAACGGGAACGGCAACGGCCGGCTCGCCCCCGAGCGGCTGGCTCAGGCCGAGGTCCTGGCCCGCTGGAAGCGCCACGAGTACCTGCGGATCGCCGCCCGCGACCTCACCGGGCGCGACGACCTCCGGGCCACCACCACCGCCCTGTCCGACCTGGCGGTCGACGTCGTCGCCGAGGCGGTCCGCATCGTCGGCGCCGAGGGCCTCGCCGTGGTCGGCATGGGCAAGCTCGGCGGCCGCGAGCTCAACTACGCCAGCGACATCGACCTCCTGTTCGTGGGCGGCGACGTCCGCCAGGCCCGGGCGGTCATGGACCTGGCCCGCCGCTGCTACCGGGTCGACGCGAACCTCCGTCCCGAGGGCCGCGACGGCCCGCTCACCCGCAGCGTCGACAGCTACGCCGCCTACTGGCAGCGCTGGGCGACCCCGTGGGAGTTCCAGGCCCTGCTCAAGGCCACCCCGATCGCCGGCGACCCGGACGTGCAGGCCGCCTGGCGGGAGGCCGCCGAGGCCGCGCTGTGGAACCGGTCGTTCTCCACCGACGACCTCCGCTCGCTGCGGGCGCTGAAGGCCCGGGCCGAGGAGGCCGTCGTGCGCCAGGGCGTCGCCGACCGGGAGCTGAAGCGGTCGCCCGGCGGCATCCGCGACATCGAGTTCTCCGTCCAGCTGCTGCAGCTCGTGCACGGGCGCGCCGACCCGGCCCTGCGCTCGCCGGCCACCCTCGACGTCCTGGAGGAGCTGGCCGCCAGCGGCTACGTCGGCCGGGAGGACGCCGACGGCCTCGCCGGCGCCTACGTGTTCCTCCGCCGGGTCGAGCACGCCCTCCAGCTCGAGGACGAGCAGCAGACCCACACGCTCCCCGCCGACCGGGCGCAGCGCCGCCGCATCGCCCGGGTCCTCGGCTACCGGGGCACCCCCGAGGCCGGCCCCACCGAGGCGTTCGACCGCGACCTCGCCCAGCACCGCAACCTCGTGCGGTCGATCCACGAGCGCCTCTACTTCCGGCCGCTCCTCGACGCCCTGGCCGGCGTGGGCCCGCTGTCGCCCGAGGCCGCCGCCCAGGCGCTCACCACGTTCGGGTTCGCCGACGTCGACCGCACCCGCCAGGCCGTCGCCGAGCTGACCCGGGGCCTCACCCGGTCGTCGCGGATGATGCAGCAGGTCCTGCCGCTGGTGCTCGACTGGCTGTCGTCCACCCCCGACCCCGACGCCGGGCTGCTGGGGCTGCGGAAGCTGGCGTCGGGCGAGCAGCGGACCACCGAGCTGGCGGCGGCGTTCCGCGACAGCCCCGAGGTCGCCCGCCACCTGTGCGTGCTGCTCGGCACGTCGACCCTGTTCGGCGACATGCTGGCCGCCAACCCCGACCTCATCGTCCGCCTCGCCGACCCGGACCGCCTGCGGACCCGGTCCCGCGACGAGCTCGAGCGCTCCGCCGGCACCGCGCTGGGCTGGCGCAGCAACCTCGGCGACCGGCAGCGGGCGCTGCGGCGCTGGCAGCGGCGCAACCTGCTCGGCATCGCCGCCCGCGACGTGTTCGGCCAGGCCGACGTCGGTCGGGTCGGCGCCGACCTCACCACGCTGGCCGAGGCCAGCCTGGCGGCGGCGCTGCGGTCGCTGCAGCCGGGCGTCCGGTTCGCGGTGATCGCCCTCGGTCGCTTCGCCGGCGAGGAGCTGGCCTACACGAGCGACCTCGACGTGGTGTTCGTCCACGACGGCGACCGGGCCCAGGACCACGAGGAGGCGCTGCGGGTCGCCAGCGGGCTGCTCCGCTTCGTCGCCGGTGACACCCCGGCGCAGCGGATCTTCAAGGTCGACACCGGCCTGCGCCCCGAGGGGCGGCAGGGACCGCTGTGCCGCAGCCTGTCGGGCTACGCGTCCTACTTCGACCGCTGGGCGCTCACCTGGGAGCGACAGGCGATGGCCCGGGCCCGGCCGGTGGCGGGCGACGCCGACCTGGGCGACCAGTTCATGTCCCTGCTCGACCGGGTCGTGTGGGAGCGCCCGTTCACCGAGGACGACGAGCGCGAGGTCCGCCGCATGAAGGCCCGGGTGCAGCGGGAGCGGCTGCCACCGGGGGAGGACCCCGAGTTCCACTTCAAGCTGGGTCGGGGCTCGCTGTCCGACATCGAGTGGACCGTCCAGCTCCTCCAGCTGCGCCACGGCGTGCGGGCGCCCGGCACGATCGACGGGCTCGAGCGCCTGGTCGCCAAGGAGATCGTGACCCCGGGCGAGGCCGACGTGCTGCGCGACGCCTACCGGTTCTGCGAGCGCACCCGGAACCGCTGGTGGCTCGTGGGCGCCGACCCGCAGCACCCCGACTCGCTGCCCCAGAGCACCGACGCCGCGGCCCGCCTGGCCCGGTCGCTCGGCACCACCGCGCAGGTGCTCCGCGACGACTACCGGCGGGTTACCCGCCGCGCCCGACGGGTGGTAGAAAGGCTTTTCTACGGCCAGAAGTAGTCGCTCCCGGGTGGGTGCGGGGTTGTCGTGACGGAGCGTTGTGCCTGGTCGCAGCGTGTCCGAGCGGCGCCGTCGTGCGGGCCCGGGCCGAGCGAGGGGGAACCGATGCCGGTCAAAGCCGAGGTCGAGCCGCTGCTCGCCATGATCAACGCCGCCGAGGTCCCCTTGGCGGAGCAGACGCCCGACGACGTGCGCGAGGCCTACCGGGCGCTCGGCGCCCTGGCCGTCCGGGAGGAGGTGGCGTCCGCCGTCGACCGCACGTTCCCCGGTCCCGCCGGCGACGTGCCCGTGCGGGTCTACCGGCCCGCCGGCTCGTCGCCCGACGAGGCGCTGCCGGTGCTCGTGTGGTTCCACGGCGGTGGCTGGGTGATCGGCGACGTCGAGACCGCCGACCCGACCGCCCGGTCGCTGGCCAACGGCGCCGGGGTGGCGGTCGTGTCGGTCGACTACCGGCTGGCGCCCGAGCACCCGTTCCCCGCCGCGCTCGACGACGCGCTCGCCGCCGTCCGGTGGGTCGCCACCCCGGACG
>DATCLV010000066.1:0-12520 GCA_036563745.1 Acidimicrobiales bacterium
TGGTGGCCGAGATGGTCGGCCGGTACGACACGATCGGCCTCGACCTCGTCGCCATGTGCGTCGACGACCTCGTGTGCCAGGGCGCCGAGCCGCTGTTCTTCCTCGACTACGTGGCCGCCGGCAAGCTCGACCCCGACCAGGTCGCCCAGATCGTCGCCGGCATCGCCGACGGCTGCCGCCAGGCGGGCTGCGCGCTGATCGGCGGCGAGATGGCCGAGCACCCCGGGGCGATGGCGCCCGGGCAGGTCGACGTGGCCGGGTTCGCGGTCGGGGTGGTCGAGCGCGACCGGATCCTGCAGGGCTCCACCGCCCGGTCGGGCGACGTCCTGCTCGGCCTGCCCTCGCCGGGCCTGCGGTCCAACGGCTACTCGCTGGCCCGCCGGGTGCTGTTCGAGGTGGCCGGCCTCGACGTGCACGACGAGCTGTTCCCCGGCCACACCGTGGGCGAGGAGCTGCTGCGCCCCTCGGTGATCTACTCGCCGGCCATCCGGGCCCTGCTCGACGCCGACAGCGACGTCGACGTGCGGGCCGTCGCCCACGTGACCGGGGGCGGCCTGGTCGGCAACCTGCCCCGGGTGCTGCCCGACGGGCTCGACGCCGAGGTCGACCGGTCGAGCTGGGAGGTGCCGCGGGTGTTCACCGAGATCCAGCGGCACGGTCGGATCGACGAGGAGGAGATGGCCCGGGTGTTCAACCTCGGCATCGGGATGGTCGTGGCGGTGCCGTCCGAGCAGGCGTCGCACGCGCTGGCGGTGCTGGAGGGCGCCGGGCAGCGGGCGGTCGAGATCGGGCAGCTGGTGCCCGGCGAGCGGCGGGTGCGGTTCGGATGAGCGACGCCCTCGTCGAGCACCTGCTCAAGCACGCCGTGCGGACCGGCGACTTCGTGCTGAAGTCGGGCCGCCGGAGCACCTGGTTCATCGACGCCAAGCAGACCACCTGCCGCCCCGACGGGATGGTGCTGGTGGCCGACGCGCTGCTGGCGGTCCTGCCCGACGACGTCACCGCCATCGGCGGCCTCACCATGGGCGCCGACGCCGTGGCCTTCGGGACGGCCGCCATCGCCGCCACCCGGGGCCGGGAGCTGCGCAGCTTCAGCGTCCGCAAGGAGGAGAAGGACCACGGGGCCGGCGGCCGGATCGCCGGGGCGCTCGAGCCGGGGGATCGCGTGGCGATCACCGAGGACGCCGTCACCCGCGGGGTGTCGATGATGGAGGCGGTCGACGCGGTGCGGGCCGCGGGTGCCGAGCCCGTGCTGCTGGTGCCGGTGGTCGACCGGGGCGGCACGTGCGCCGCCAAGGCGGAGGCCGCAGGGATCGCCTACCGGGCCCTGGTCACGGCGCCGCAGCTGGGCTTCGACTACGACGAGCCGGCCTGACCGGCGGGCTCGGGCTCCCGGGCCCCGTCGCGCTCGCCGCCGGTGTCGTTCCCGTCGTCGTCGGCGTCGTCGTGGGTGTGGGGGCGCTCGGGCTCGGTGTCGCACTCGTCCTCGGGGTCGACGAGCGGGTCCCTCGGCCTGCCCCTGCGTCGGCGGCGGCTGTCGAGGTCGACCACCACGTCGTGGATGCCGAGGGCGTCCTCGGCGGCCAGCAGGCGGGGCCCCACGTCCTCGCGCATGGTCCGCAGCCCCCGGGCCGACCGGTAGGCCATGTCCTCGGCGCGGTCCACGGCCCGGGCCGCCAGCTCCAGCCGTCGCTCCAGGTCGTGCAGCTGCCACCGGTGCTTGCGGTGGGCGTCCTCCACGAAGCCGGTGATCTCCTCGATCTGGTGCCCGAGGCGGCCGGTGGAGCGGCGGATGCACCAGCAGCGCAGCTCGAACGTCAGCACCCCGACCAGCACGACGAACGCCGTGCCGCTCAGCATCACTCCCACTTGACCCACGTTCATCTCCCGCACACCGCCTCACCCCGCGCTGTCGTCGCATGACCCTGCGTCACCAAACGTCGCGTGTCAACACCTATCTCTCCGGCGGGCTCTCTCCGGCGGCGCCCGGGGCGCCGGGCGGTCACGCTGCGCCGAGGGCGGCGGGCAGCGGCTCGGCGTGCACGACGACCAGCTCCTGCACCGCCCGGGTGAGCGCGACGTAGAGGAGGCGCAGCTTGCGGGGGTCGTCGGGCGAGGCGCCGATCGCCGCCGGCTCGACCACCACGACTGCGTCGAACTCCAGGCCCTTCGCCTCGTCGGGGGCGACGACGGTGGCCGGGAGGTCGCGGCCGAGGCCCCGGCGGACCGCGTCGGGGGCCACCACGCCCACCGACCCCCAGTCGGCGGCCAGCTCGGCCACGATCTCGGCGGTGGTCGCGACCAGGGCGTCGGCCTCGGCGACCTCGACCAGGCGGGGCGGTCGGCCGTCGGCCCGCACCGACCGGGTCGGCACCACGTCCGGCGCCGCCACCGGCAGCAGGCGGTTCGCGTAGTCCATCAGCGGGGCCGGCACCCGGTAGCCGAGGTCGAGGTCGACCCGGCGGGCCGTGCCCGGCGACCCGAGATGCCCGATCACCGCGTCCCACGACCCCTGCGCCGCCGGCGCCGTGGCCTGGGCCAGGTCGCCCAGCACGGTCATCGACCGGGTCGGGCAGCGGCGGGCCAGCGCCCGGAGCCCCATCGCGGAGAGGTCCTGGGCCTCGTCCACCACCACGTGCCCGTACGACGGCGGCGGCCCGGCCACCAGCCACTGGGCCTCGTCGAGCAGCGGCAGGTCGGCCTCCGTCCAGGGCTCGTCGTCGGCCCGCTTCGTCGCCGGGCGCAGGAGGGCCTGCTGCTCGTCGGCGTCGAGGATCCCGGCGGCCGCCTTCCGCAGCGTCGTGCGGCTGGTCAGCACCCGGCGGACCAGCGCCCCCGCCGCCACCGTGGGCCACAGCCGGTCGAGGGCCCGGTTCCAGTTCGTGTCGGTGCGCAGGGTCGAGTCCAGGTCGAGGCTGGTGGCGAGCTCGTCGCCGCGCCGCTCGGCCAGCTCCTGCCGGACCAGCCGGACCAGCTGGGTGCGGAGCGCGGCCCGGCCCACGTTGTGGGGCACGTCCCGGGCGACCACCTCCTTCACCGCCGCCTCGACCACCTCGGGCGCCAGGCGCACGGTGCCCCAGCCGGTGCGGGCGTCGAGCGGGCCGTCGACCGGCCGCCGCGTCGCCGCCACCGCCTGGGCCAGGACCAGCGCCATCCGCTCGTCGCCCTTCAGGCGGGCCACCGCGTCGTCGTCCCGGCCCCGGACCCGGTAGGCGGTACCGGCCAGCAGGCGCTCCAGGGTCGTCTGGCGGACCGCGGTCTCGCCGAGCGACGGCAGCACCTGGGCGATGTAGCGGAGGAACACCGGGTTCGGGCCGATCACCAGCACCCCCTCCTGGTCGAGCTTCTGGCGGTGCTCGAACAGCAGGAACGCCGCCCGGTGCAGGCCCACCGCGGTCTTCCCGGTGCCCGGGCCACCCTGCACGACCAGGCACGAGTCGAGCGGGGCCCGGATCACCTCGTCCTGCTCGGCGGCGATCGTGGCGACGATGTCGCGCATCTCACCGGTGCGGGACCGCTCCAGCTCGGCCAGCAGCGGGTCGGGGATGCCGGCGTGGGCGGCCGAGGCGCTGTCGGGATCGTCGAAGTCCTCGTCGAACAGGTCGTCGATCTGCCGGCCGGTCATCATGAACCGGCGCCGGCGCCGCAGGCCCAGCGGGTCGACCGCGGTCGCTCGGTAGAAGGGGATCGCCACCTCGGCCCGCCAGTCGACGACCACCGGGTCGCCCTTGGCGTCCTCCACGTGCCGTCGACCCACGTACCAGGTCGGCCCCTCGCCGGGCGTGCCGGGTGGTCCCTCCTCGTCGAGCCGCCCGAACGCGAGGCCGGGCACGTCGGCGTCGAGGGTCCTCAGGCGGTGGTGCAGGTGGGCCTGGACGATGGCGGAGTCGACCGCCTGGGCGGCGGCGTCGGTGAGGTCGGCGACGCGGGCGGTGCGCTCCCGCATCGCCGCCAGACATCGATAGGCCTCGTCGACGTAGGCCTGCTCGCGAGGGACGTCGGGATGGGGCAACGGGACACCTCCGGGCGTAGCCTCGGGTGCGCGCCCGGGCGACACGGGCGGACGACCCAAGGGGGATGGCAGTGGCACTCAACCTGGACGCGGTCGGCAAGGAGTCCGAGCCGGTCGAGCGATCGTGGACCGAGCGGGACGTGATCCTCTACGCCCTCGGTGTCGGCGCAGGGGCGGAGGACCCTACCGGACCCGATCTGGCCTACACCACAGAGAATTCCGACGGGATCCAGCTGCAGGTCCTGCCGACGTTCCCGGTGTTGCTGGGCGGCGGCTGGATCGACATCGGCTCGTTCAACCCGGCGATGCTCGTGCACGGCGAGCAGTCCGTGACGCTGCGCCGGCCGCTGCCCGCCAAGGGCACCGTCCGCTGCGTGCGCCGCATCACCGGCATCTACGACAAGGGCAAGGGCGCCGTCGTCGCCAGCGAGGGCGAGGGCGTCGACGTCGGCACCGGCGAGACCCTGTTCACCACCACCATGTCGGTGTTCATCCGGGGCGAGGGCGGCTTCGGCGGCGACCGGGGCCCCGCCGACGAGGTCCCGCCGATCCCCGAGCGGCCGGCCGACGAGGTGGTCACCTACCCCACCCGCACCGACCAGGCCCTGCTCTACCGCCTCTCCGGCGACCGCAACCCGCTCCACTCCGACCCGACCTTCGCGGCCCGGGCCGGCTTCGACAAGCCGATCCTCCACGGCCTCTGCACGTACGGGTTCACCGGCCGGGCCCTGCTGTCGGCGCTGTGCGACGGCGACGTCGCCAGGTTCGGGTCGATGGCCGGCCGGTTCAGCCGCCCCGTCTTCCCCGGCGACTCGCTCACCGTCCGGATGTGGCGGCTCGAGGACGGCACCACCGCGCTGTTCCGCACCGAGAACCAGCACGGTGACACCGTCCTCGACCGCGGGGTGTTCACCCTGTCGACGTAGTCGGCTCCTCCATGGAGCCGGACCCGTCCGTGGGCCCGTCCGCGGGTCCTTCCACGGGACCGCCCGGCGGCACGGGCGGGGCCGGGGGCATCGACGGCGGCGGGAGCGGTGACGTTCCCGCCGTCCCGTCGGCCCCGCCGGTGGGGTCGCCCGGGACGCCCGGGACGGTCGTCGCCCCGGGGACGCCCAGGGCGCCCAGCGTCGCCGGGACCGGCTCGACGACCACGGGCGGGAAGAGGCGCGCCGGCAGGAGGCGCGACAGGCGGCGGGTCTGGGTCGCCAGGATCGGTCCGGCGACCGCCAGCACCAGCACGTAGACGGCCACGAACGGGCCGATGTGCCGGTCGAGCCCGGCCGCCACCGCCAGCGTCGCCAGCACCAGCGAGAACTCGCCGCGCCCGACCGTCGTGAACGCGATGTTCGACGCCGCGATGCGCCGGAACCCGTTCATCCGGGCCGCGACCACACCCTTCACCGCGTTCACCACCAGCGTCAGCGCGACGGCGATCGCCACCGGGACCGCCACGCCGCCGATCGCACCCGGGTCGATCGACAGGCCGAAGGCGAAGAAGAAGACGGCGGCGAACGCGTCGCGCAGCGGCAGCACCAGGTGCTCGATCCGCTCCGCCGCCGGGCTCTCCGCCAGGATCAGGCCGGCACCGAAGGCGCCGATCGCGTCCGACACGCCCAGCTCCGCGGCCACGCCCGCGCCGAGCATCGCCAGGCCCACGAAGCACACCGTCAGCAGCTCGTCGTCGGGCGTGTCGATGAGCCGGCCCACGAACGTCGAACCCCACCGGGCCACCGCGGCCAGCGCGAGGAGGAACCCGAAGGCCGTCGCGAACTGGCCCGCCGAGTCGCCCAGGCCGTCGGCATCGCCGAGGATCGGCTGGAGCACCGCCAGGTAGAGCGCCAGGAAGATGTCCTCCACCACCACGATCCCGAGGATCAGGTGGCTCTCCGGGTTGGCCAGGCGCTTCAGCTCCACCAGCAGCTTCGTCACGATCGCCGACGACGAGATGCCGATCGCGCCCGCGATCACCAGCGCCTCCGGGGTGCCCCAGCCCAGGCCCAGGCCGAACAGGAGGCCGGCGCCGACGGTCAGCAGGATGCAGACGGCCCCGGTGCCCAGCAGCCGCGCACCGCCCGCGACCAGGTCACCCAGCGAGAACTCGAGCCCCAGGTGGAAGAGGAGGAGGACCAGGCCGAACGTCGCGAGCAGCTCGAGGTCGTGGGGGTGCTCGATGACCACGAGGCCCGGGGTGTTGGGGCCGAACAGGAGGCCGGCCGCCATGAAGAACGGGATGGTGGGCAGGCCGACCCGACGGCCGAAGCGCCCGAAGATGCCGGCGGCGAGGAACGCCCCGCCGATCGCGACGAGTGCCTCACCCACTGGACACCCCTCGCGCACCCTCGCCGCCTGGCCCGCCCTCGGCGCTGTTCGCCCCCTCGCCGGGGCGCGCCACGTGCTTCTCGAAGCGGGGCAGGTCCTCCTGCCGGCCGATCACCACCAGCTGGTCGCCTGCTTCCAGCCGTTCGTCTGGAGGGGGTGCGATCAGCGGCTCGGGCGCGTGCTTGCGCACGATCGCCACGATCGTCATGCCGGTGGTCTGGCGGATCTTCAGCTCCGCGATGGTCTTGCCGACCCCACGGGCCTGGGGTTCCAGCGTGATCCAGTCGATCAGCAGGCCGCCGATCACGGCCTCGATCTCCTCGACCACGGCCGGCTTGAAGTAGGCGCCGCCCAGGATGGCGCCCAGGGTGCGGGCCTGGGAGTCGGTGAGGGTGACGACGGCGTCGGGCTCCTCGCCGCCGGGGGTGAACGTGTAGACGTCGCGGCGACCGGAGTGGTGGACCACGACCACGACCCGGCCGCCGTCGACGGCGCGCAGGTCGTAGCGGTGCCCGATGCCCGGCAGGGCCCGGTCGCTCACGTTGCTCGGGGGTGACTGGTACATGGCGGTGACCTCGTGTGCTCGATGGTGGGCTCGGTGCTCGGGGGCCCGATGCTCGCGGCGGCGTGCCCGTTCGTGCGTGGTGGTTGGTAGCAGCCCGGGGCCCGGCGCGCCCAAGGAGCGATGAGTTCCGCGCCACCAGGGAGTCACCACTTTGATGACCTCGTACGTGAATTCTGCCGACGGAACCAGGATCGCCCACGACCGGCTGGGTTCCGGGCCGCCCCTGGTGCTGGTGAGCGGCATGTTCTGCCACCGCCCGGTCACGCAGCCGCTGGCGTCGGCGCTGGCGGGCGACTTCGACGTCGTGCACTACGACCGGCGGGGCCGGGGCGAGAGCACCGACGTGGCGCCGTACGCGGTCGAGCGGGAGATCGAGGACCTCGCCGAGCTGATCGCCGTGCTCGGCGGGAGCGCCGCGGTGTACGGGCACTCGTCGGGGGCGGGCCTGGCGCTGGAGGCGGCGGCCGCGGGGCTGCCGATCACCCGGCTGGTGCTGCACGAGCCGCCCTACAGCGAGGACGACGCGGACAGCCGGGCGGCGTCCCGGTCGATGGCGGCCGACATCCTCCGGGCGCTCGACGAGGACCGGCGGGGCGACGCGATCACCCGGTTCCTGGGCGACGGCGCACCGGCGGCCGACCCGGGGATGCTCGCCGTGGCGCCGACCATGCGGTACGACCTGCTGGTGATGGGGATGCCGGACGGCGGCGCGATCCCCGAGGCCAAGGCCCGGTCGATCGCCGCGCCCACGCTGGTGCTCGCCGGCGCCGAGAGCCCCGCGTTCTTCCGCACGATCGCCACCCGCCTCGCGTCGCTGATCCCGGGCGCCACCCGCGAGGAGCTCCCGGCCGCCGACCACTCGGCCCCCGCCTCGGTGGTCGCCCCCGCCGTGACCCGCTTCCTGGTGACCCCCACCGAACTTGGGTGATCTCTGGGGGCCATGGCCCCGATTTTCACCCAGTTTCGGCTGCTCAGCTGGGCTTCGGCGGGGGTGGGCGGTGGAAGGGGTGGTGGTAGACGAGGTGGTGGTGGAGGCGGCGGAGCTCCAGCGGCGGGTAGGCGCCGGTCTGCTCGACGAGGTCGCTGGTGGTCGCCAGGGTGAGCGGGTGGGAGTAGAGGAGCTCCGGGGCGATGTCCTCGGCCCGGCTCAGCGCGGCGACGGCGCCGTCGACCTCCTGCCGCAGCGTGTGGGCCCGGGCGACATCGATGAGGAACCGGGCCTGGCGCTCCGGCGAGAGGGCCGACACGTCGGTCTCGGCCGCCACCCGCAGCGCCTCCCGGGGCTCCCCGAGCTCGACGTGGGCCGCCACCCAGTGGACCTCGACGTTGGTGGGACCGAACTCGGTGCCGAAGTCGTCGCGGTCCTCGCCGAGGCGGTCGGCGTACTTCTTGGCGATGCTCAGGTTCCACCGGGCGCTGCCGGGGTCGGGCCGCCGGGCCGCGACCATGGCCCGCACCAGGTGCATCGCCCCGTAGAGCGACAGCGCCTCGGGCGGGGCGTCGGGCGGGGCGACCCACGTCATCAGCCCCTCGATGGCCTGGGTCGTGACGTGCTCCGCCTGGTCGAGACGGCCGGCCCGCAGGAAGGTGTGGCCCAACCGGAAGTGGGCGGCGGCGATGCCGAGGATGTCGTCGTGGCGCACCGACGCCTGCAGCGCCCGGTCGTTGGCGACCCAGGCGGCGTCGTGCTCGTCGAGGGCGGCGAGCATGGCCGCGGCGACCTGGTAGGCCTCGGCCCGGAGGCGGTCGAGGACCCGGGGGTCGTCGTGGGGGTGCGGGCAGCGGCTGGAGGTCTCCAGCTGCGTGATCACCCGGCGGAGGTCGAGGTCGAGCTCCTTGTAGCGGGCGGCGTGGAGGAGCTCCCAGAGCTCCGCCACCCGTCGCTCCAGCTCGGCGGCCTCCAGCACGACCGGTGGCAGCGCCGAGAGCAGCTCCCCGATCGGTGGGTACCCCGACACCACCTTGAGCGTGCCGTCCAACCTGTCATCGATCACCGGGCCCACGCCTCCGCCTCGCCAGTTCCGCCTTCACACTCCGCACAGTAGTGCGATGACCACAACCCGTCAAACAGATGACGATCGCGTGTCACAACGACGACACCACCGGGCGCGCGAGGGCTCCTCCAGCCGAAGGAGGCATCGAGCTGTCGGATTCGCCGCCAGGAGCGTCGACACCGCCCGACCCGCACGGCGCTGCCGGGGTCGAGCGGGACGCTCGCAGAGCGGGTGACGGGAATCGAACCCGCATTAGCAGCTTGGGAAGCTGCCGTTCTGCCATTGAACTACACCCGCAGAACAGCCCGAGAGACTAGCCGGTCCGACCCGGTGGCGGGCACACTCCCAGGTCAGACGCCTGGGCGTCCGCCGACGGGGTGACCGGGATCGGGGGAGAGGGTGGGGGCAGCCTGGGTGGGTGAACCTCGTGCCGGTGCACATCGGGCTGCTGGTGGTGGCGGGGCTGCTGCTCGTCTACGCCGTCGTCGGGGCGTGGGCGCTGGCGCTGGCGATGGGCCTCCTGGGTTCGGGCAGCTCGCCATCCTCGCCACCCGACCCCGCTGACCAGGTCAGCGCGGGGTCATCGCCGCCGCGATGAGTTTCGCCGCGGCGGGGCGTTGTAGTGGCATGGACAAGCTGCTGAACGGACGCAACGCCGTGATCTACGGAGGGGCCGGGGGCATCGGGACGGGCGTGGCCCGGGTGTTCGCCCGGGAAGGGGCCCGGGTCTTCCTGGCCGGGCGGGACCGCCACCGTCTCGAGAAGGTTGGCAAGGACGTGGGGGCGGCCGGGGTCGCCGTCGTCGACGCCCACGACGAGGACGCCGTGGAGGAGCACGTGCGCGACATCGTGTCGGCCGCGGGGAGCCTCGACATCTCCTTCAACCTGATCGGCCGGGGCGACGTCCAGGGCACGCCGCTCATCGAGATGCGCCTCGACGACATCCTCGCCGCCCCGGTCGAGGGCCTGCGCACGAACTTCCTGACCGCCCGGGCCGCCGCCCGCCAGATGGTGCAGCAGGGGAACGGGGTGATCCTGCACCTGAACAGCGCCTCCGCCCACGGCCACATGCCCGGCATGGGCAGCACCGGCCCGGCCGACGCCGCCGTCGAGACGTTCATGACGTACCTCGCCGCCGAGCTCGGCCCGCAGGGGGTGCGGGTGGTCGGCATCCACACGGCCGGGGTCGCCGAGACCATGACCGAGCTGCCCGAGGCGCTCGAGATGATCGCCGGCATGTCGGTGCTCCGCCGGGCACCCGTCCTCGCCGAGGTGGCGGAGACGGCGGCGTTCCTGGCCTCCGACCGGGCGTCCGGCGTCACGGGTACGGTCGCCAACGTGACCGCCGGTCTGGTGCTGCGATGAGCCCCCCGCCCCCGCTCGGAGCGACCGACGCCGCCGGCACGCGGGTCGAGCTCGGCGACGAGCGGGCCTTCGAGCGCCTCACCCAGCGGCACCGGCGGGAGCTCCACGTCCACTGCTACCGGATGTTGGCCAGCTTCGACGAGGCCGAGGACGCCGTGCAGGAGACGTTCCTCCGGGCCTGGCGGGCCCGCGACGACTTCGGCGGCGACCAGCAGGTCCGGGCCTGGCTGTACCGCATCGCCACCAACGTCTGCCTCGACGCCCTGCGCCGCCGGGGCCGCCGGCCGGTCGACCTGCGGTCCAACGCCGACATCGCCTGGCTGCAGCCCTACCCCGATCCGCTGCTCGACGAGATCGAGCCCGGCGACGCCGCCGTCCAGCGGGAGACCATCGAGCTGGCGTTCCTCGCCGCCCTCCAGGTGCTGCCGGCCCGGCAGCGGGCGGCGCTGCTGCTCCGGGACGTCCTCGGCATGACCGCGGCGGAGACGGCCGACCAGCTGGGCACCAGCGTCCCGGCCGCCAACAGCGCCCTGCAGCGGGCCCGGGCCACGCTGCAGCAGCACCTGCCGTCGCACCGGAGCGAGTGGTCGATCCGGTCCGTGGCGGGCCGGAAGGCGGGGACGGCGGGCGCGGTGGGGGCGGTCGAGCTCTCCGCCGAGGACCGGGACCTGCTGGCCCGGTTCATCGACGCCCACGAGCGCCACGACACCGACGCCGCCCTGGCGGCCGCCACGGCCGACATCCGCATCACGATGCCGCCGCACCCGTTCCTCTACGAGGGGATCGACGGCATCCGGCCGTTGCTCCACCAGGCGTTCACCGACAGCGAGGTGGGCGCGTGGCGGCTGCTGCCCACCAGCCTCAACCGGATGCCGGCGGCGGCCAGCTACCTGCGCCGGCCCGGCGACACCGAGCACCGGGCGTTCAAGTTCGACGTGCTCCGGGTGGAGGGCGGCCGCATCGCCGAGATCACCACCTTCGGTCCGGACCTGTTCGCCGCCTGCGGCCTGCCGGACATCCTGCCGAGCTGATCCCACCCGACCCGCTCCCCCCTGGTCCCGCCGTCGCCGGTGGGACCAGGGACGCTGGGACGGGCGGTTGTAGGGTGGCCGGCCGTGATCCTGTCCGACCGCACCATCCGCGAGCAGCTCGCCGCCGGTCGCATCGTGATCGACCCGCTCGACGACGGCTGCATCCAGCCCTCGTCGGTCGACCTCCGCCTCGACCGCCTGTTCCGGGTGTTCCTGAACCACACCATGCCGGTCATCGACGTGAAGTCGGACCTGGAGGACCTCACCCGCCTCGTGCAGATCGAGCCGGACGACGTGTTCATCCTCCACCCGGGCGAGTTCGTGCTGGGCTCGACGTACGAGAAGGTGGGGGTGCCGGACGACCTGGTGGCCCGCATCGAGGGCAAGAGCTCGCTGGGTCGGCTGGGCCTGCTGATCCACAGCACGGCCGGGTTCATCGACGCCGGGTTCAGCGGCCACATCACCCTGGAGCTGTCGAACGTCGCCAACCTGCCGATCACGCTGTACCCGGGCATGAAGATCGGGCAGATCAGCTTCCTGCAGATGACGTCGCCGGCCGAGCGGCCGTACGGGTCGGCGGCGGTCGGGTCGAAGTACCAGGGCCAGCGGGGCCCGACCCCCAGCCGCTACTGGGAGAACTTCACCGACGCCGACCGCCGCGCCACACCACCGCCACCGAGCCTGCAGCCCTGACCGACGCCCGCCCCGGCCGACCGGGCAGGGCCGGCGCGGCGGGCGCGGCGGTCGCCGTCAGCGCGATCAGCGGGGTCAGATCAGGACGGCGACGAGGCTGCTGAGCAGGCCGCCGTTGCAGTTGAGGCTCAGGAGTCGGGCCGGGCAGACCGAGACCTCGGCGGTGGGCTGGGCGCCGCGGGCGTCGACCGGGACCGTCACCGTGCGGGACGAGCCCGGCGGCACTGGGGGCAGGCCGCACGTCGACCCCGACAGCAGCGTCGACAGCAGCCCGCAGCCCCGGGGCGCGCCCCGGGACACGGCACCGCCGCCCAGCTCGACCTCGACGACCAGCGCCGCGGTCGACGACGACGTCGGGTTGTGCAGGGTCACCCGCAGCTCGGCGACGTCGGCCACCCACACCACCAGCAGGTAGGGGGTGCTGGGCGGCTGCGTCGTCGGCGGGGAGGTGGGCGGGGGCGAGGTCGGCGGCGGCGTGGTGCCGGGCGGCTCCGGATCGCTCGGACCCGGATCGGGGTCGACCCCCGAACCCGGCCCCGGC
>DATCLV010000063.1:0-5031 GCA_036563745.1 Acidimicrobiales bacterium
CTCGGGTAGTGCCCGTTCAGACGTGTGCCAGGATGGCTCCGCATCACCGGGGAGGTGCAGTGATGTGGGATGCGACCGGCCCCCGGCCATCGGGGCGGAGGGGGTAGACGCCGTGGAACGCCGCACGTTCATCGTAGGAGCTGCCGCTCTGCCGTCGATCGCCTCGATCGACGGGCTCGACTCGATCGCCCCCACCGACCCACCGGCCCGGGTCGGGGCCACCGAGATCGCCCAGATCCGCGACGCCGCCGCGGCGGTCAAGCGCGGCGACCTGCGCTGGGGCGGCGGCTTCGGCTTCGACGCCGCCCTGGTGGAGACGCGGCGGGCCCGCGACCTGCTCGACGCCCGCTGCCCGGCGCACCTCCGGCCCCAGCTGTTCGTGGCCGTCGGCTGGCTGGCCGCCAACACCGGCTTCATGGCCTTCGACCTCGAGCGGTTCCGCGACGCCTCCCGCCTCTGGACGGTCGCCTCCGCCTGCGCCCACGAGGCCGGCGACCACAGCCTCCTCGCCCGCGTGCTCGGCTCCATGGCCCGGCAGGCCACCTGGCTCGACCACCCCGACGACGCCATCACCCTGCTCGACCAGGCGCTGGCCGCCGAGGCCCACCTCGTGCCCACCGAGCTGGCGATGCTGTGGGCGCTCAAGGCCCGGGCGGTCGCCAAGACCGGCGACGAGGCTGCCACCGCGCGCGCCGTCGGGCTCGCCGACCAGTGGTTCGCCGCCCGCAACCTGGACGACGCCGCCGAGCGCCCGTGGATCGCCCACTACTCCCACGCCCACCACTGGGGCGACACCGGCGTGGCGTGGGCCGACGTGGCCGTCGCCAGCAACGGCGACAACACCCACGCCGTCATGGAGGCCGGCGGCCGCCACCAGGCCGCGGCCGAGGGCCACGGGATCGACGCCGCCCGCTCGCACGCCCTGTCGCTGATCGCCCTCTCCGACCTCGACACCCGGGTCGGCGACCTCGACCGGGCCGTCCGCACCGGCCACCAGGCCGTCGAGGCGGCGGAGCAGGTCAGCTCCCACCGGGTCCGGTCGGGGCTGGTGGCGCTGCAGTCGGCCGCCGGGCGCCACGTCGCCCGCAACGACGTCGCCGAGCTCCGCGACCGGATCACCGCCGCGCTCGTCGCCGCCTGAGCGACGACGGCGCGGCGGGCACGGCCCGACCCGGCGCTCAGCTCACGGTGAGCGTCGCCTGCATCGACGAGTGGATCTCGCAGTGGAACGGGTACTCGCCCGGCTCGGACGGCACGGCGACCGAGACGGAGCCGTTGGCCGGGACCTCCTCGTCGAAGGCACCGTCGTCGGCGGTGAAGGTGTGCGCGGCGCCGGAGGAGTCGACGACCTCGAGCGTCGAACCCGCGGCCGCGCTGACGTCGCGGTACTGCAGGCCGGTGATCTCCAGCGTGCCGCTCCCGCCGCTCCCGCCGCCCGAGTCGCCACCACCGCCGGCCTCGCCGTAGGGGTCGCTGCCGGCGCCGTCGCCGCTGTCGGACTGCTGCTCGGTCCCGTCACCGGCGCTGGTGGCGTCCTCGTCGTCATCGTCGCCGCCACAGGCGACCAGCGAGAACCCGAGGGCCGTGATCAGCCCCAGGCCGGCGAGGCGACGGCCCCAGGTGAGGGGCTCGGATGCGTTGCTCATGCTGTCCTCCGCTGTCGTCGGAGCAGGCGCTCCACGGTCTGCTGTACCGGCCGGGCCCGGGTCCCGGATCTCCCGGCGGGTGGGAGTACGGGCGCGGGGCGGGATCGGTTCGCCGGGATGCCCCCCGGATCCACCTGGTCTCACCGGTCACACCGCGAACGCCGCGGCGGAGGCGAGGACGGCCGCGGCCACGGCCGGGTCGCCGGCCACGGTGACGTCGAGCTCCCCGGGATCGAGGCGGCCGGCCGCCAGGCGGCAGAACGCGACCGCGTCGGCCACCAGGCGCACGACCGGCGGGGCCGCGGTGTCGGTGGGCGTGCCGTCTGCGGCGGTGGCGCCCGCCGTGGGCTCGGCGTCGTCGGGCTCGGCGTCGTCGGGCTCGACCGCCAGCGGCTGGGTCCAGGCGCCGCCGCCGGGACCGGTGAGCACGATGCGGGCGGTGCCGGTGAACGGCCCCGCGCCCTGGCGGGCGAGGCGGTGCGGCAGCGTCCGGACGGTCAGGTCGGTCATCAGCGCCAGCCGGGCCGCGTCGGGTGCCACCGGGGTCAGCCCCGTGGCCACCCGGATGTCGTCGGTGTGGGTCCAGACCTCCAGCGTGCGGGCCACCAGCAGGGAGCCCCAGCGGAAGTCGACCCTGTGGAACGCCACCCGCTCCCCCATCCCGGGCGGGTCGGCCGCCAGGGCGTCCACCACCCGGCGGGTGACCGCCCGCCAGTCGTGCAGGGTGGCCGCCGGGTCGCGGCCCTCCTGGGCGGCGACCGAGTCGAGGCCGACGGCGAGGTGGTCGGCGTCGGGGTCGGCCGGCGGCTCGTCGACGCCCAGGCGGGCGCCCATGCGCCGATCGACGGCGATCAGGTGGCCGACCAGGCCCTGCACCGTCCAGCCGTCGCGGTCGACCCGGGCCGCCCAGCCGTCGGCGTCGAGGTCGGCCAGCACCTCGTCGAGCTCGCCGACCGTGCGCCGGTACGCCTCGATCGGCGACAGCGGCTCGGTGCCCGGCGGGCGGCCGGCCGGGCGGGACGCCAGCGCCGCGGCCAGCACCCGGTCGCGCAGGCGGGGCGGCACGGGCGCCGACTCCACGGTCACCAGCGCCTCGGCGACGAAGTCGCGCACGTCGCGGCTGCCCGGGTCGTCGACGCCGGGGCCGCCCGGGGCGCCGTCGTCGAGGCCTACCGCCACTCGACCGCCCCCTCCGCCGCCAGCAGGTCGCCGAGCTTGGCCAGCCCCTGACGCAGGCGCGACCTGGCGGTGCCCTCGGGGATGCCCAGCAGCACCGCCACCGACCGGTCGCTGTGCCCGCCGAAGAAGACCAGCCGCAGCGCCTCCCGCTGGGGCGCGGGCAGGCGGCCCACGGCGCGCCGCACCCGGGCCGCCAGGTCGTCGTCCTCCACCGACTCGGGACGTGCCCAGGTGGCCGGCTCCACGCGGATCGCCTCGTCGCCGTCGGCCTGCTCGGGGGCGTTGCGGCGCACGTCGCTGCGCACCACGTCGACCGCCCGCCCGTGGGTCAGCGCGCCCAGGTAGGTGCGCAGCGAGCCCCGGTCCGGGTCGAAGCCGTCCGGGTCGCTCCACAGCCGCACGAACACGTCCCGGACGATGTCCTCGGCCGCCGCCCGGTTGCCGGTCACCCGGTGGGCGAGGCCGAACACCAGCGGGGCGCAGAGGTCGTAGGCCTCGGCCAGGGCGTCCTCGTCGCCGGCGACGAGGCGTCGCGCCAGTTCCCGATCCGCCTCCCTGGCAGGCACGAGGCGAAGTTAGCCGTGCACGGACCGTTGTGCGCCGGCGTCGGCGGTCCGGGCGGGCGCGGCGGCCCGGCCTACCCGGCCGCGCGGGCCAGCGCGTGCTCGACCAGCGTGACGAGCACCGGGATCACCGAGGCGCGGTCCCGGGCGTCGCAGGTCACGACCGGCACGTCCGGCCCCAGCGCCAGCGCCTCCCGCAGCGACGTCATCGGTGGCAGGTTGGCCGGGTCGAACACGTTGACCGCCACCACGAACGGCACCTTGCGGTCCTCGAAGAAGTCGATGGCGCTGAACCCGTCCTGCAGGCGCCGGGTGTCGAGCAGCACCACCGCCCCCACCGCCCCGCTGGTCAGGTCGTCCCACATGAACCAGAAGCGGTCCTGCCCGGGCGTGCCGAACAGGTAGAGGACCATCAGGTCGTCGATGGTGAGGCGCCCGAAGTCCATGGCCACGGTGGTGGTGACCTTGTCGGGGACCTTGGTGAGGTCGTCGACGCCGGCCGACAGGTCGGTGATCGACGCCTCGGTGGTGAGCGGCTCGATCTCCGAGACCGCCCCCACGAAGGTGGTCTTCCCCACGCCGAAGCCGCCGGCGACGACGATCTTCACCGCCAGCGGGGCGGGCAGGGCGACGTCGCCGGGCGCCGCATCGGCGGGCGCCTCGGGCGTGGCTGCGGGGGCCGGCACCGGCGTGGGGCCGGGACCGGATGCGGGCATCGGCGCGGAAGCCGGGCCCGGACCGTGCGCCGGGGCCGGCGCGGCCGGCGACCACGGCGAGCCGGGCGATCCCGGGGGCACGGGCGGGACCGGGCTCATCCCTGCGCCTTCAACCCGGCCAGCAGCCGCTCCAGCACCGCGGTGCTGGGCCGGCCGTCGTCGTCGAGCGTCGGTCGGTGGACCGCCAGGAGCCCGGCGGTGCTCAGGTCCGACACGAGGACCCGGGCCACGCCGAGCGGCACCTGCAGCTGCGCCGCCACCTCGGCCAGCGACACCGGCCGCCGGCAGAAGTCGACGATGTCGGCCTCCTCGAAGCGCAGCCGGGGCAGGGTGTCGAGCCCGGTGATCGTGCTGGTCACCAGCGTCTCCCACGGCAGGTCTCGCCCGCTCGCCGACCGGGTCCGCCCACGGGTCAGCGCGTAGACCGGCACCAGTCGAGGGTCGGGGGGACCGTCCCCGTTCGCCGCCGCCACCTCGCCTACCTCACCAGGGCGGCGATCCCTGCAGCTCGGTGCGGAGGGCCGGCGTGAGCACCTGGCCGATGCGGGCCACCAGCAGGCTCATCTCGTAGCCGATGAGCCCGATGTCGCAGTTGGTGTCGCACATCACCGCCAGGGCCGAGCCCTCGCCCACCTTGGTCACGAACAGGAAACCGCCCTGCATCTCGACGATCACCTGGTTGACCTCGCCCGCCTCGAAGCACTTCGCGGCACCCGCCGTGAGGCTCGCCAGTCCGGAGGTCACCGCCGCGAGCTGGTCGGCCGTGTCGCGGGCGATCCGATCCGACAGGGCGAGGACCAGGCCGTCGGTGGTGACGACCACGGCGCTCTGGGCGCCGGGTATCCGGTTGGCGAAGCTGTTGACGAGCCAGTTCAGATCCCGATCGTCGTGGCTCTCGATGGTCACGTGTCCTCCTCAGGGGGTCGG
>DATCLV010000067.1:0-3580 GCA_036563745.1 Acidimicrobiales bacterium
CGCGAGGACGTGGGGGCGCTCACGGGCCCGACCAAGGCCATCGCCCAACCGACGGTCAACCAGCCGACGGTGGTGGTGCCGCCCGTGCCGCCCCCGAGCGAGCGGCCGTCCTGGGCGCGCCTGCCCTCCTCGCGGATCCGGGGCCGCGTCGCCCCCCAGCCCGCCCGGACGCACCAGGCCGGCCCCGGCGTCGGCAGCCGGATCCGCGACGCCGTCGCGGCCGGCGGCGGGTGGGTGCGGGTCACCGGCAACCGCCTGCGCTACACCACCGGCGGCCGGCGCGTCCTCGTCGCGGGCGTGGTGGTGCTCGGCCTGCTGCTCATCCTCGGCGGCTGGTGGGTCGGCGTGGGGCGGTACACCACGGCGCCGACGCTGCTGTCGCTCACCAAGGACAACGCCGTCGCCGAGGCCGAGCGGCTGGGCTTCCAGGTCACCTTCGGCGCGCGGATGTACAGCGAGACCGTGCCCGCCGACAGTGTGCTGGCCCAGCAGCCGCCGCCCGGCGGGCGGATCGTGCGCGGCGGCACCATCACGCTGTACCTGTCGCTCGGTCCCGAGCGGTACGCGGTGCCCGACATCGTGGGGCAGGAGATCACCGTCGCGCTCACCCGGATCCCGGAGCAGCTCATCGTCGAGCAGGTGGACGGGTACTCCGACGACCTCCCGGTCAACTACGTCGTCTCGACCGAGCCGGCGCCCGGCACGGTTCTCGCGCCGGGCGAGACCGTCCGGGTCGTCGTGGCCCGCGGCCCCTATCCCGTGCACGTCCCGTCGGTCGTCGGGCGGCCGCTCGCCGAGGCGCAGAGCCAGCTCCGGGCGGCGGGCTTCACGCAGATCACCGTGGAGCAGCGCGACAGCGACGCGCCCCGCAACCAGGTCATCGACCAGAACCCGCCGGGCGGCACCGGCATGGTCAGCCCCGACGGGCAGGCCGTCACGCTCGTCGTCTCCAACGGGCCCCGGGAGCCGATGCCCGACGTGGTCGGGCTCCCCTGCCAGCAGGCGATCGACGAGCTCACGGCGCTGGGCCTGCAGGTCGAGGTCGACGCCGGCCCGCTGGACCGCCAGTTCGGGAACGTGAAGGCGCAGGACCCCGCACCGGACACCGAGGTGCAGGCGGAGCAGCAGGTCCGGATCACGTGTCGGTGGCCGTAGCGGGCGACGGCCCCCGCGGGCGCGCGTCCCGGCCCGGCCGGTCGCGGGCCCGGGGTGCCTCCGTCGAGGTCCGAGCGCGGGCGGCGGGCCCGACCGCGGCACCGGCCGGGCCACCGCGCCGGCTGATCGGTGCGCACGCCCCGGCCGCGGGCGGGCTGGCGAAGGCGGCGCTGCCCTACCTGGACGCGACCGACGCGACCGCGGTACAGGTGTTCGTCTCCAACCCGCGCGGCTGGGCGCTGTCGGCCGGCGACCCGGCGCAGGACGAGGCCTTTCTCGCCGGCGTCACCGAGCGCGCCACGCCGGTTTTCGTGCACGCGTCCCTGCTGGTGAACCTCGGCTCCCCCACGCCCGCCACCGTGGCCCATTCGGTCGCGACGCTGCGCCACGCGCTGCAGCGGGGGGCGGCGATCGGGGCCCGCGGGGTCGTCTTCCACGCCGGGTCGGCGGTCGACGAGGCCCACGTCGCCACGGCGTTCGGCCAGATCCGCCAGGCGCTGCTGCCCCTGCTCGACGCCGCGGCCGAGGCCGGTGGGCCGAAGCTGCTCGTCGAGCCCAGCGCCGGGGGCGGGCGGAGCCTCGCCGCCCGGGTCGAGGAGTTCGCCGACTACCTGGCGGCCGTCGACGGCCACCCGTGGCTGGGGGTCTGCCTCGACACGTGCCACGCCTGGGCGGCCGGGCACGACGTCGCCCGCCCCGGCGGCATGACGGCGACGATCGACGCCCTGGTCGCCACCGTCGGGGCCGAGCGGCTCGCCCTGGTGCACGCCAACGACTCCCGCGACCCGTGCGGGTCGCGGCGCGACCGGCACGAGAACATCGGCACCGGAGCGCTCGGCGAGGCCGCCTTCGCCGAACTGCTGGCCCATCCGCTCCTGGCGACCGTCCCCGTCGTGGTGGAGACACCGACGACCGGGCCCACGGGCCACGCGGCCGACATCGCCACCCTGCGCCGGCTGGCCCGGTGAGCTCAGCCCTTCAGGATCGACGTCAGTACCTCGATGGCCTGGTCGATCCCGGCGTCGTCGACGTCGAGGTGGGTGATCAGCCGGCCCAGGCGCGGGCCGAGCACCGAGACCAGCACGCCGGCCTGCCTGGCCCGAGCCGCCAGCGTGGCGGCGTCGACCGGGGCCTTGGTCAGGTCGAGCAGCACGATGTTCGTCCGTACGGTCGCCGGGTCCACCACGCCGAAGGGCGCCAGGGCGTCGGCGAGGCGTCGGGCCCGGGCGTGGTCGTCGGCGAGCCGGTCGATGTGGTGCGCCAGTGCGTAGCGCCCGGCGGCGGCCAGGACGCCGGCCTGACGCATGCCACCGCCGAGGCGCTTGCGGATGACCCGCGCCGCCGCGATCCGTTCGGCGGTGGAGACCACGAGCGAGCCGACCGGGGCCCCCAGGCCCTTGGACAGGCACACCGACAGGGTGTCGAACAGGGCCCCGTAGGTCGCCAGGGGCACCCCGTCGGCGACGTGGGCGTGCCAGATCCGGGCGCCGTCGCAGTGCAGGCCGAGCCCGGCGTCGTCGGCGAGCGCCCGCAGCTCGCGCAGCGTGGCGAGCGGGATCACGGCCCCGCCCGCCCGGTTGTGGGTCTGCTCCACCGCGATCGCCCGGGTGGGCACGGCGTGGTACCCCTCCGGCCGGACCATCGCCGCCACCGCGGCCGGGTCGATGCCGGCCCCGACCGCCGGCCACGTCCGGGTGGAGATGCCGCCGACCGCGGCGGCCGCCCCCACCTCGTACGTGACCACGTGGGCGTCGGCGTCGCAGAGCAGCTCGTGCCCGGGCGGCACCAGAGTCTGGATGGCGATCTGGTTGCCCATCGACCCGGACGGCACGAACAGCGCGGCCTCATGCCCGAACAGCGCCGCGACCTCGGCCTCCAGCGCGTTGACCGTGGGGTCCTCGCCGTAGACGTCGTCGCCCACCTCGGCGCTGGCCATGGCCTCACGCATCCCCGGCGTGGGCTTGGTGACCGTGTCGCTGCGCAGGTCGATCATGGTGCTCCTTCCGGGACGGGTCATCCAGGACGTCCGATCGGCCGGACCGTCCACCCCGGACTGTCCAATGGGGCCAGTGAGAGAGCTTTCGATGTAAGCATCTCTCGATGAGCCGCCGGGTCCGGACCGTCCGACGGTGGGACCGCCCGGGGCGAGACCGCCGCCGGCCGTCAGTCGCGCAGCATCTCGGCGACCAGGAACGCCAGCTCCAGCGACTGCTGGGTGTTCAGCCGCGGGTCGCAGGCGGTCTCGTACCGGCTCTCCAGATCCGCCTCGTTGATGTCCTGGGCGCCGCCGAGGCACTCGGTCACGTCCTCGCCGGTCAGCTCGACGTGCAGGCCGCCCGGGTGGGTGTCGAGCTGCTTGTGCACCTCGAAGTACCCGAGCACCTCGTCGACGATCCGGTCGAAGTGGCGGGTCTTGTAGCCGTTG
>DATCLV010000086.1:0-3732 GCA_036563745.1 Acidimicrobiales bacterium
GCCTCCCCCACCACCGCGCCCGCCTCCCGGCACACCAGAAGGCCACCCAGGTAGTCCCACGACCCGTGCGCCGACGGCGTGCAGTCGATGTAGGCGTCGATCGTCCCCTCCGCCACCGCGCACAGGTCGAGGGCGGCGGCGCCCAGCGCCCGGTACTGGCGCCACCCCAGCCACCGGGGCGGGAAGCCCGACAGCCCGACCACGGCCGACCTCAGCGCCTCGACCCCGGACGGCCGCACGGGTTCGCCGTCGACGGTCGCGCCCCCGCCCCGCACCGCCACGAACCGGCGCTGGTGGGGCACGTCGACCACCACCGCCGCCCGGGGCCCGTCGCGGTCGACGGCGCACAGGCTGGTGGCGTACCAGGGGATGCCCCGGGAGGCGTTGGTGGAGCCGTCGAGGGGGTCGACGACCACGACGAGGTCGTCGCCGTCGCGCCCGTCGTGCCGCCCCGACTCCTCCGACAGCACCCCGACGCCCGCCTTGGCCAGCACCTCGACGGCGGCGGCGTCGGCGGCGAGGTCGCTGTGGTACTGCCCGGCGCGGGTGCCGGCGAGACCCCAGTCGGCGAGGCCACGGAGGGCGTCACCGATCGCCGTGGCCGTGTCGTGGAGGAGGTCGACCAGCTGGGCGTCGGTGAGCGGCATCCCTGCTGGTCTACCAGCCCGGACCTGGGCCGCCGGACCTCCGCCCGCCCTCGATCCGGCGCCGGGCCCGACCCCACCCCGACCGGCACACGTCCCACCCCGCCCGGATCGTGCATCCGTTGGTGACCCAGCGTGGCAGTCTGTAAGGCGATGGCCGTCATCGACATCGCCGGCTTCGTCGCCGACCTGAAAGACCACGCGATCGACCACGCGTTCCACGTGCACGACGAGCGGCACTTCGTGGAGACGTACTCCCTCAGCCAGAACTGGGAGATCGACCTCCACCCGGAGGAGGCCTGCGGCGGGCCGCTCGACCTGCACCTCGCGCTCGAGGTCGACCCGCGCACGCTCCTGTCGTTCGAGGACACCATCGAATCCCTGCCCGACGACGCCGAGCCGTCGGACAACTACGCCTTCCCGCTGATCTTCACCTGGTCGCTGCCACCGCTCCCCAACGGGCCCGACCTGCTGATCCTCGCCACCGAGCTGGCGGGCGTCGGCGGGGCTGGGCTGCCGCTGGAGGTGTCGGCCATCGACTCCTACCCGTCGGTCACCGACGCCCCGGAGCGCAGCCTCACGATCGTGGCGCGGGTGGGCGTGTCGCTGGCCCGGGTGTTCATGGGCCAGGAGCAGCTGTGCGAGGTGCTCGACTCCTGCCTGGCCGTGAGCCGCTACCTGCTGGAGCACGCCCCGGTCTGGCTGGCCGAAGAGGTCTGACCCGCTCGGCGGGACGCCCGACCGCCCCGGCACCACCCCGGCGCCGCCCGAGCTCCACCCGGGGCTCCGCTCTCCGAACCTGCCCCCGAAACGGGGAGCCGGCTCCCCGTTTCGGGGGCAGGTTCGAGCCAACCCGACGGCATCCAAAGGATCAGGGCAGCGGCTGCAGACCCGCTTCGAGCGCGCCGCGCTGACCGACGATCGACGTCGTGCGGTCGCGCGCCTCGGTCGCCCGGGCCCGGAGCGCCGGGTCGCCGGCGGTCGCCGGGTCGGCGAGGACGTGGTCGGGCACCAGCAGCCGGATCGCCGGGTTGAACACCGTGACCAGCGGCTCGAACTGCGCCTGGGTCACCTTCCACGGCCCGCCGACCCCGCCCTGCTGGGTGAACGTGAACCGGGTGAGCAGCCCCTCCGATCGCTCGGGCTGCCGCTGGTTGGCGATCATGTTGCCCATCCCGTAGACGACCCACTCGCCGTCGACGTTCTCGACCGGCTGCACCACGTGGGCGTGGTGGCCGAGAAGCAGGTCGATGTCGGGCGACCGGATGAGCCGGGGGGCGAGGTCGAGCTGCTGGGCGTTGGGCTCGTGGACGTACTCGTTGCCCCAGTGCAGCGACACGACCACCACCTCGGCGCCTCGCTGCTTGGCCAACCGGGCGTCGGCCAGGATGCGGCCCTCGTCGATGATGTTCGCCCGCCACGTCTCGCCCCGGGGTGCGGGGATGCCGTTGGTGCCGTACGTGTAGGAGATGAGACCGACGGTGACGCCGTTGGCGTCGACCAGCGTGGTGCGGGCGGCCTCGTCCGGCGTGCGGGCCGAGCCGGCGTGGGCGATGCCGGCGGCGTCGAGGGCGTTCAGGGTGCGGTCGACGCCGTCGGCACCCTTGTCGAACGTGTGGTTCGACCCGGTCGTGCAGGCGTCGAACCCGGTGGCCGCCAGGGCGGGGACGATCTCCGGCGGCACCGAGAACACCGGGTAGCTGGAGAACGGCCCGCCGGGCGGGGCGACCGGGGTCTCCAGGTGGCAGATGGCCAGGTCGGCGCCCTGCACGACGGGGGCGACGCCGGCGAGCATCGGCACGAAGTCGTGCCCGGGACGCCCGGTGGCCCCGGCGTCGGCCTGGGCCTGCTGCCAGGTGGCGGTGTGGAGGAGGACGTCACCGGCGGCGGCGAGGGTGAAGGTCCGGGGCGGCGGGACGGTCGTGCTGGTGGTGGTCGTCGGCGGCGGCTCGGCGGGCGGTGCCGCGGCGACGTCCTGGGGCGGGCCGCTGCCAGGGGCCGCCGCCTCCTCCCGGTCACCGACCAGGACGATGGTGCCCAGCAGCAGGCACAGACCTGCCCACGACGTTCTGGCCGCCCGCGCCACCTCTCGTGGCTACCACATCGGCGCACCGTGCGTACCAGCGCGCCCGCTCACCGGCGCCCTGACCTGCCCGGCCTGGTCGGCAGACCGGTGCGCAGGCGACGTCGCGAGCCGGGCCGGGCAGGCGACCCGGTGTGATCGGAGCCTGCCCGGCCTGATCGGCAGACCGGTGCTCAGGCGACGTCGCGAGCCGGGCCGGGCGAGCGGACGTCGGTCAGGCCTCGTCCGTGTCGGCGACCTCGCCCGGGTCGCCCGTCTCGGCGGCATCGGCGGGAGCCTCGAACGACACCTCGAGGTCGAGCTCGTCGGTCCCTCGAAGCACGTGGAGCGTGACGGTCGGGGTGTCGGCGGCGGCCTCCATCGCCGTGGCGACGTCGTCGACCGACGTGATGTCCGTGTCACCGACCCGGGTGAGCAGGTCACCCGACTGGACGCCGGCCCCCTCGGCCGGGCTGTCGGGCTCCACGGCCCGGACGAGCACGCCGTCGCGGTCGGGCAGGCCGACCGCCCGCCGGAGCCGCCGCGTCACGTGGGCCGGGGCCAGGGCGATGCCGAGGAGCCGCCGGGACGGGGTCTCGCCGGCCCGGAGCCGCTCGATCCGCCGACGCAGGTCGTCGTCGGCCGGCAGGGCGATGGTGAAGCCGTCGCCGAGCCGCAGGGTGGAGATGCCGAGCACCGCGCCCTGGTCGTCGACGATCGGACTGCCGGACGTGCCCCGGGCGAGCAGGGCGGTGTGCTCGATGCCGTGGCCGATCCGCCGACCCCGAGGCCCCCGGAACGTGCGGTCGAGGCCGGACACGGCCCCCGAGGTGACCCGGATGCCGTCGCCGGTGCGGGCGACGGTGTGGACGACGTCGCCCAGCTCGACGCCGCCGGCCGGGTCGGCCCAGGTGAGCGGGGTGGCGTCGCCGGTGTCGACCTCCAGGACGGCCAGGTCGCCGTCGATGTCGACGCCGAGGGCTCGGGCCTGCACGGCGCGGCCGTCGCCGAAGGTGACCTCGGTGG
>DATCLV010000068.1:0-1657 GCA_036563745.1 Acidimicrobiales bacterium
GTCGTGTACTTGCCGGGGTCGATGCCCTCGGGCAGCTCGGTGACGTCGCCGGGGATGTTGTAGAGCACCCAGTGGACGTAGCCGTGGTGGCCGGCCGGCGTCACCAGCGGCGCGTCGGGATCGTGGCAGATCAGCGCGAACGAGCGGGTCCCCTCGGGCGCCCCGGTCCAGCGGAGCGGGGGCGAGATGTTCTCGCCGTAGGCGGTGTGGCGGCGGGGGATGGGCCCGCCGTTCTCGAAGGCGGGCGACGACAGGGTCATGTCGGACGGGGCGAAGCCCATGGTTCGTGCACCTCCCGTTGTCTGGTCGGTCTCAGAACAGCTCGATGTCGCCGAGGGCCAGCGCCCAGCGGTCGGCCGGCGGCATCGTCGTCTCGGTCAGGTGGCGCCACACGAGCGTGGGCCCCTGGCCGGGTACCGGCAGTGTGCCCGATGCCGCCCGGGCTCGACCGATCTGGACGGCGTGGTCGGCGCCGGTGGCCCGCAGCACCCGCCGGACCAGCGCCGGGCCGGTGCGGCGGTCGTCCGGCGGGACGATCTGCTCGCAGATGGCGGCCTCGAGGGCCGCGCCCCGCCGCCGCAGGCGGAAGACGACGAGGCCGGACCCGATCCCGCCGGGGGCGACGAGCGCCCGGTAGTGGAGGGGCGGGAAGCCGTAGCGCCAGGCGAGGTAGGCGGGCGTGCGGTCCGTGTGCAGGCGCCCGTCGCGGGGCCGGGCCGCCTCGAGCAGGGCGGTCAGCGCCCCGGCCTCGGCCAGCACCTCGGACAGCGGCACGCCGGCGTCGGTCGGCGTCGACCACTTGTCGGCCGGGGTGCGGGCCCGGGCGAGCCGGGCCAGCGACCACGGTGAGCGGGGCGTCGCCGCCACCGGCAGCCGCTGGACGAGCCGCCAGCCCATCTTCAGGTAGCCGGGGCGGCTACGGTCGTTGGGCGTGTTGAACACGAAGGCGACGCCCTCGTCCCGCAGCTCGTCGAGGGCCTGCAGGGTGAGCAGGCGGAAGATGCCCCGGCCCTGGTGGTCGGGGTGGGTGGCGGTGTCGACGGCCCGCACGGCGGGGACCACCTCGTCGCCCCGCCGGAAGCGCCAGCGCGAGAAGGTGCGGAAGCCGACGACCCGGCCGTCCGCCCCCGGGTCGGTCGCCACCCACGCGGGCGAGCGGCCGAACGGGCTGTCGTGGTGCTTCCAGGCGAAGAAGCGGGCGTAGGACTCGTCAGGGACCCAGCCCAACGACGCCTGCAGCAGCTCGAGCACCGCGGGCAGGTCGTCGTCGGTGGCCCGCCGCACCTCCAGGCCGGTCGTCGCGTCAGCCATCGGCCCGTCGTCGAGCGGCGTGGGCGTCCCGGGGCGCGACCGTCACGGCGGCGAGCGTAGCGGCGGCCGGGCGACCGCGGGGCCGGGCCGGGACGCCCGGGTGCCGCGGACCGCATGGCCCGTTCGCTTGGCGCCGCTCCCACCACGCGCCGTGGTCTACGCTGACGGCATGGCGGACGCGCGGGGTCTGGCGCTGCGGGCGGTCAAGTGGGTGGCGGTGGCGGGCGACCGGGTCCTGCCCCCGCCGCGGGGGGTCGTCGTGCTCATCTACCACCGCGTCGGCGGCGGGTCGGGCACCGAGGTCGACCTGTCGCCGCAGGCGTTCGACGAGCAGATGGCCTGGCTG
>DATCLV010000103.1:0-4742 GCA_036563745.1 Acidimicrobiales bacterium
CCTCCTCGCCCTCGGCGCGGGCGTCGGCCCGGAGGCCACGGTGGCGCTGCTCCTGCCGCGGTCGGCCCGGATCGTGGAGGCCTTGCTGGCCGTGCAGAAGGCGGGCGCCGCCTACCTGCCGGTCGACCCCGACCTCCCGGCCGATCGGCTCCGCCAGCTCCTCGCCGACGCCCGGCCGGTGGCCGTCGTCGCCGAGGGTGACGTCGACCTCGCGGCCCTCGGCGTCGACGTGCCGGTGGTGCGGCTCGACGACCCGGCCACGGCGGCCGCCGTCGCGGCGCAGCCCGCCGCCCCGGTCACCGACCGCGAGCGGCCGGCCCCGCTGCTGCCCGACCACCCGGCCTACGTGATCTTCACGTCGGGGTCCACCGGGCGGCCCAAGGGCGTGGTGGTGCCCCACCGCAACATCGTGGCCCTGCTGGTCAACCACCGGCGCCACCTGTTCGCCCCCACCGAGGCCCGCCTCGGCCGGAAGCTGCGGATCGGGCATGCCTGGCCCTTCTCCTTCGACGCCTCGTGGCAGCCCTTGCTGGGCCTGCTCGACGGCCACGCCCTCCACATCGCCACCGACGAGGTCCGCCGCGACCCCGAGCGGCTCACCGCCCTGCTGGTCGGCGACGGCATCGACTTCGTCGAGGTCACGCCCTCGCACCTGGGGCAGCTGGTGGCGGCCGGGCTCGGCCGGGAAGGCCGCCTGCCGCTGGCCCTGCTGGGCGTGGGCGGCGAGGCGGTGCCGCCGCCGCTGTGGGCGGAGCTGCAGCGCCTGGAGGGCACCGAGGCCCACAACTTCTACGGACCGACCGAGTGCACGGTCGACACCGTGGTGGGCCGGGTGCGCGACACCGACCGGCCGGTGATCGGGCGGCCGGTCGACGGCACGGTCGCCTACGTCCTCGACCGTGGCCTGGCCCCGGTGCTCCCCGGCGTGACCGGCGAGCTGTACCTGGCCGGGCCCCAGCTGGCCCGCGGCTACCTCCACCGGCCCGACCTCACCGCCGAGCGGTTCGTCGCCGATCCCTTCGGGCCGCCGGGCAGCCGCATGTACCGCACCGGTGACGCCGTGCGGCTGCGGCCCGACGGCTCGCTCGACTTCGTGGGCCGGACCGACGACCGGGTGAAGGTCCGCGGCTACCGCATCGAGCCCGGCGAGGTCGAGGCCGCGCTGGCCACGCACCCGGCGGTGGGACAGGTCACCGTGGCCGCGGTCACCGACGGCGCCACGCGGCTGGTGGCCTACGTGGTCCCCGCCGCCGGGCACGCCGTCGACGCCCGCGCGCTGCGCGCCCACGCCGCCGAGCGGCTGCCCGACCACATGGTCCCGGCCGCAGTCGTCGGGCTGCCGGCGCTGCCGCTCACCCCGAACGGCAAGCTCGACCGGGCCGCGCTGCCGGCGCCCGACTTCTCGGCGCTCTCGGCCGGTGCCCCGCCCCGCGACGAGCGGGAGGCGCAGCTGGCCGAGCTGTTCGCCCGGGCGCTGGGCCTACCGAAGGTCGGCATCGACGACAGCTTCTTCGATCTGGGCGGCGACAGCATCGTCTCGATGCAGCTCGTCAGCCTGGCCCGCGAGGCCGGGCTGGTGTTCACCCCGCGCGACGTGTTCCGCCACAAGACGGTGGCGGCGCTGGCCCCGGTGGTGCGCACCACGGCGTCGCTGGTCGCCGAGGAGGCGGGCGTCGGCGTCGGCCGGTGCGGGCCGACGCCGATCGTCCACTGGCTCCGCGAGCTGGGCGGGCCGATCGACCGGTTCCACCAGGTGGCCTTCCTCGAGGTGCCGGGCACCGTGCGGGAGGGCCCGCTGACCGCCGCCCTCCAGGCGCTGGTCGACCACCACGACGCCCTGCGGCTCCGGCTCGACGTCGACGACCCCGGGTGGGCGCTCGACGTCCGGCCGGTGGGGGCGGTCGACGCCGCGCCGCTGCTGCGTCGGGTCGACGTGGCCGGCCGGAGCGACGACGAGGTCGCCACCGAGGCGCTCGCCGCGTGGGACCGGGCGGCCGGCGAGCTGCGCCCCGCCGACGGGGAGATGCTGCGGGCGGTGTGGTTCGACGCCGGCGCCGACCGGCCGGGCCGGCTGCTGCTGGTCGCCCACCACCTCGTCACCGACGGCGTCTCGTGGCGGATCCTCCTGCCCGACCTGGCCGCCGCCTGGGTCGCCGCCCGCGCCGGCGGGCGCCCGGCGCTGGCCCCGGTGGGCACGTCGTTCCGCCGGTGGTCGCAGCTGCTGCACGAGGAGGCCGCCCGGCGGGAGGGCGAGCTGCCGTTCTGGGAGGAGCTGCTCGGCGGGCCCGCCCGCGGTGCGCCGCCGGCGCCGCTCGGGCACCGGCCGATCGACCCGGCCACCGACGTGGTCGCCACCGAGCAGGAGCTGACGGTGGTCGTGCCGCCGGAGGTCGCCGGCCCGTTGCTCACCGCCGTCCCCGCCCGGTACCAGGCGACGATGGACGAGGTCCTGCTGGCGGCGCTGGCGGCGGCGCTCGAACGCCCGGTGGTGGTCGAGCTGGAGGGCCACGGCCGCGAGGAGGTCGTCGGGGGCGCCGACCTCACCCGCACGGTCGGCTGGTTCACGAGCCTCACGCCGGTCCGCCTCGACCCGCCGGTGCCCGGCGAGTCCCTCGACGAGCTGGTGGCCCGCACGCAGGAGCGGCTGCGGTCGCTGCCCGACGGCGGCATCGGCCACGGCATCCTCCGCCACCTCCATCCCGCGGGCGCCGAGCGGCTCGGCCGCCTGCCCCGGCCCGACGTGCTCTTCAACTACCTGGGCTGGTTCGGTGACGCCGTCGACGACGGCGGCAGCGGCTGGCGACCCGCACCGGAGGCCGTGGCGTTCGGCGGCGGGGCCGATCCCCGGATGCCGCTGTCCCGGCCCATCGAGATCAACGCCCTCACCGTCGACTTCGACGGCGGTCCCGAGCTCCGGGCCACGTGGTCGTGGCCCGACGGAGTGCTCACCGAGCCGGAGGTCCGGGCGTTCGCCGACCGCTGGGTCGCCACGCTCACCGATCTCGCCGACCTCACGGGCCCCGCCGGCCGCGCCCGTGGCACCGAGGGGAGCGCCCTGTGAGGGCGGTCGTGGCGGCCGGCGCGGTCCCGCGCTCAGCAGTGGGCGGCGCGGGCGGCGCGGACCCGGTGCCGCAGGTCGTCCAGCCGGTCGCCCCTGCCGGGGGCGGGGTCGGCGGGCCGGAGCCGCAGCGCCCGCAGCTCGACCTCCAGCACCGTGGGCGACCGGTAGGCCACCGCCGCCACCAGGTCGGGCGGCCCGGGCACGTCGGCCAGCACCCATCCGTCGGGCCGCGGCGCCCGGGCCGGGGGGCCCACACCCACGTGGACGGCATCCGGATCGATGCCCAGCCCGGTGCCGCGGCCCTTCAGCAGCGCCTCCTTGCGAGCCCAGCACCGCAGCGCCGCCCGGCTGCGGGCGGGCTCGGTCAGCGCCGCCACCGCCGCCTGCTCGACGGGGTCGAGCGCGGCGGCGAGGTCGTCCGCCGAGGCCCGTCCGACGGCCTCGACGTCCAGACCCACCGGCATGGGAGCCACCGCCACGGCCGCCCGGTCACCGGTGGAGGAGAGGGAGAAGTGCAGATCGTCGCGGTCGCGCACCACCGGTCGCCCGTGGGGGCCGCCGCAGAGGGGGCACGGGGCCCGGTCGAAGGCGACGTCCGCCGGCGCCACGCCCAGGTGCTCGGCCAGGATCACCCGCAGCGCCACGTGGCGGGCGACGAAGCGCAGCCGGTCGGCGGGACGGCGCCAGGCGGCGGCGCGGGCCCGCTCCTCGTCGTCGAGCAGGTCCCACCACCAGCCGGGTTGGTCGCCCGGTTCGTCGTCGGGCTCGCCGTCGGGCCCGCCGCCCGCCGCGACGGTGCCGTCGCCCGCGCCGAGGGCGACGATCCACGTCTCGACGGTCCCAGGGGTGTCGGCCCTGGTCGGAGAGATGCCCACAACCAGAAGGTAGCCCTAACATGATGTCTTCGGTCAGGCGAAGTCGCGCCGACGTCGCGGGCGTGGGAGCGGTGACCGGCTACGGCTGGGGATACCCCGCCCTGCGCGACGGCGTGGCCACCGGGCGGACCGCCGCCCGGGCCCGGGAGATCGACGGCCTCGACGTGCTCGCCGCCATCGTGCCACCGCCGGGTGCCGAGCTCGGCGACCGGCTCCCCGAGCTCTCGCGCTACGAGCAGGCCGCGGTCCACGCGGTCGACGAGGCGGTCGACGACGCCCGGGTCCGGGGGTGGGCGCCGGGGCCCACGGTCGGGGTCGTGTTCTGCACCGGCATCGGCGACATCCGGACCGTGCGCGACGGCTACTTCCGCGACGGCGCCCGCCCGTTGCCCAGCACGTTCCCCCACCTGCTCCACACCGCCCCGGGGTCGGTGCTCGCCCAGCGCCACGGCTGGACCGGCCCGAACGTGGTGCTCAACGCCGCCTGCTCGTCGGGCAACGCCGCCCTTCAGCTCGCCGCCGGCTGGCTGGCCGCCGGCGTCGCCAGCGACGTGGTGGTCGCCGGGGCCGAGTTCTGCGTGATCGCCGAGATCGTCGCCGGCTTCCGGCGCATGCGCGTGCTCGCCGGCCCCGGTGCCCCGCTGTCGGAGTGCCGGCCCTTCCAGGAGGGCAGCCGCCGCTTCTTCCTCGGCGAAGCCGCGGTCGCCCTGGTGCTGAGCCGGCGGGGCCTGGACGCCCCGCGGGCCACCTACCTCGGCGGCGCCTCGACCCACGACGCCCACCACCTCGTCGCCCCGGCCCCCGAC
>DATCLV010000107.1:0-1769 GCA_036563745.1 Acidimicrobiales bacterium
GCCGTAGGCGTGGTCGGTGTGGGTGAAGTCGGCCTCGGCGTACTCGGTCACCTGGTTGGTCAGGAACAGCGCGCCCATGAGGAGGGTGATCAGCAGCCAGCGCACGGCGTCGCGCCGGTCCTCGCGCCCGGCGGCCACGACCGCCATGTGCACGGCGCCGCTGGAGGCGACGAGCACGGCGGTGGCGACGGCGGTGCGGGCGGTGGCGAGCTCGACGTCGCCGGGCGGCCACGGGTCGTTCTCGGCCCGGAGGGCGAAGTAGGCCGCGAACAGCCCGGCGAAGAACATGAGCTCGGAGGCGAGCCACACGATCACGCCGACGCCGAGCGTGGACGGGGTGCCGCCCCGGGTCGCCTCCGGGGGAGGAGGCGGAGCGGTCGGCTCGGTCGTGACCGACACGCCCGCGTTTGTACCAGAGAGGGAACCCATGGTGACGGACGGATCGCGCTGCGTGGTCGCTGCGTCGCGTCCTTCCCCGTCCGGCCGCCGCCGATGCACCGTGATCGGTCGCGGTCGGGGCCGGTGGCGGCCCCGGCGGTGCGGGTACGGTGGCCACCGGTGGCCGCCCCCAGCGCTCCCGACCTGCTGGTGGACTGGCAGCTCGACCCGGCGTCGCTGCTGCTCGTCGGGCTGACCGGCGGGCTCTACGCCGTCGGCGTGCGCCGGCTGGCCGCCCGGGGCCGGCGGTGGCCCCGGGCCCGCACGGCTGCCTGCGCCGGGGCCCTGGTGGCGGCGGTCCTCGCCACCCAGTCGGGCGTCGGCCGCCACGAGGACGCCCGCCTGTGGGTGCACATGGTCCAGCACGTGCTGCTCGGCATGGTCGTGCCCGAGCTGCTCGTGCTGTCGGCCCCGCTGACCCTCGCCCTGCAGACAGGAGCCCCCGGCACCCGGGCGCTGCTGCGGCGGGCGCTGCGCAGCCGGCCGGCGCGGGTGCTCGCGCACCCGCTCACCGCCTGGCTGCTCTTCGGCGGCGGGCTCGTCGCGCTCTACCTCACCCCGCTGCTCGACCTCTCGGTCCGCGACGGCACCGTGCACCTGCTGGTGCACGCGCACTTCGTGGTCGCCGGGGTGCTCTTCCTCGCGCTGCTGATCGGCCCCGACCCGCTGCCCGGCCGGCCGGGCCACGCCGTCCGCCTGCTCGTGCTGCTCGTCGCCGTGCCCTTCCACTCGATCGTGGGCCTGGCGCTGCTGTCGGCGGACCGGCCGGTGGCGCCGGACGCCTACCCGCTCCTGTCCGACCAGCGGGCGGCGGCCGGCCTGTTCTGGGCCACGGGCGAGCTGTTCACGCTGGCCGTGGCGGCGGTCATCGCCCGCAGCTGGTGGGTCCACGAGCAGCGGGCCGCCGCCCGGGAGGACCGGGCGCTCGCCCGGACGGGGCGGGCCCGGCCGGCGGCGCCGGTCAGCTCCGGGCGTTGACCTGCTGCATCGCCGTCTCGACGCCCTCGGCGGCGATGAGCTCGACGGCGTCGGCCGCCTGCTCGACCGACACGTCCAGCTCGGCCCGCTCCCGCTTGGACACCCGCCGCAGCACGTGGTCGGCGCCCCGCTCCTTGCTGGGCGGCTTGCCGATGCCGATGCGGACCCGGAGGAAGGCGTCGGTGTGCAGGTGGGCCTTGATCGAGCGCAGGCCGTTGTGGCCGGCCAGGCCGCCGCCCCGCTTGACCTTCACCCGACCGACGGGCAGGTCGAGCTCGTCCTGCACGACGACGACCCGCTCCGGGTCGGTGACGCCGTGGCGCTTGACGAGCAGCGCCGCCGCCTCCCCCGAC
>DATCLV010000109.1:0-8685 GCA_036563745.1 Acidimicrobiales bacterium
GTCCTCGACCAGGCGGTCGCCTGGATCGACTGCGCGGTCCGCCAGCCCGTCGACTGCGGCGGCCACACCTTCTTCATCGGCGAGATCACCGCCTGCGCCTTCCAGCAGCCCGAGGACACGCCGGTGCTCCGCATGGAGGACACCCGCATGAGCTACGGGGGTTGACGGTGGAACGAGGGCAGTCCGCCGACGAGATCCTGGCCGAGCTCGAGCAGGGCCGGCAGGGCGACGCCGACTGGCGCCGGGCACGCACGTTCAGCCTGGTCTACAACCCCGCCGACCCCGGCCTGGAGGAGCTGCAGGAACGGGTGGCGATCGCCTACCTGCACGAGAACTACCTCAACCCGTTCGCCTTCCCGAGCCTCCTCCGCATGGAGCGGGAGGTCGTCGCCACCGCTGCCGGGCTCCTCCACGGCGAGCCCCGGGCCGGGCGCCTGTCGAGCGGCGGCACCGAGAGCATCTTCCTCGCCGTCCAGGTCGCCCGCGACCACGCCCGGCTCACCCGGGGCACCGAGGTCCCGACGATCGTCGTGCCCGAGACCGCCCACCCCGCCTTCGCCAAGGCGTGCCACTACCTGGACGTCACCGAGATCCGGGTGCCGGTCGGCGACGACGGGCGGGCCGACCTCAAGGCCACGGCCGCGGTGATCGACGAGCGCACCGCCCTCGTGGTCGGGTCGGCGCCCTGCTACCCGTACGGGGTCGTCGACCCCATCCCCGAGCTGGCCGGCCTCGCCGCCGAGCGGGGGGTCCTGTTCCACACCGACGCCTGCCTGGGCGGCTGGCTCCTGCCGTTCCTCGAGCGGCTCGGCGAGCCGATCCCGCCGTGGGACTTCCGGGTCGACGGCGTCACGTCGATCTCCGCCGACATCCACAAGTACGGCTGGTGCTTCAAGGGCGCTTCGGTGCTCCTGCACCGCAGCGAGGACCTGCTCGGCCAGCAGTTCTTCGTGTTCGACCGCTGGCCCGGCGGCGTCTACGGCTCCGCGACGACGGCTGGCACCCGGCCGGCGGGCCCGATCGCCGCCGCCTGGGCGACGCTCCGCTACCTGGGCGAGGAGGGTTACCTGCGGCTGGCCGGCGAGGTGCGCGACGTCGCCGCGCGCTTCCGGGCCGGGATCGACGCCATCGACGGCATCGCGGTCACCGGCGACCCGGTGCCGGGTGTGTTCGAGATCGCCGCCACCAGCCCGGAGGTCGACATCGCCGCGGTGGGCGACGTGATGGACGACCGCGGCTGGCACCTCGACCGCCAGCAGGGCGGCCTCCACGCGATCCTGTCGCCGTCCCACCGCGAGGTGGTCGACGAGTTCCTGTCCGACCTGGCCGCGGCCGTCGCCGACCACGGCGAGTCCCGGGGCGTGGCGGCCCGCTACGGCGGGGTGTAGGCCCGAGACCATGGAGTGGAGCGCCGCGGTGCTGTGTGGCGGGGCCAGCCGCCGCATGGGGACCGACAAGGCGCTGGTCACCGTCGACGGCGTGCCGATGCTGCGCCGGGTGGCGGTGGCGCTCCGCCGGGCCGGGGCGGGGCACGTGGCCTGCGTCGGGTCCGGCACGCCGGCCGACGACGCCCGGCGCCGCGGCGCCCTGGCCGGGCTGGGGGTGGTGGCGGTCGCCGACGACCACCCCGGCGAGGGCCCGCTGGGCGGGATCCTCACGGCGCTGCGCACCGCGCCCGACGACGTCGACGTGGTGCTGGTGGTGGCGTGCGACCTGCTGACCCCGACGCCGTCGGCGCTGGCGGCGACCGTGGCCGCCCTGGCCGACCCGGACGCCGGTGCCGACCCCGGCACCGGCCACGACGTCGCCGTGCCCCACGGCCGCCAGTGGCTCCACGCCGCCTGGCACCGGCGGGTGCTGCCGACCCTGACCGCCCGGTTCGCGGCGGGGGAGCGGGCGGTGCACCGGGCCGTCGAGGGGCTGACGGTGGCGGCGGTCGACGTCGACCCGGCGGCCTGCCGCGACGCCGACACCCCCGACGACCTCCCGTCGCCCTGACGGCCCGGGTCGACGCGCCGCCGGCACCCGCCCGAGCCCGACCCGGGCGTGACGCGCCGCTGACGCGCCCCTGGCGCAAGCTCGACCCCGACCTCGCCGGGGCCTGACGCGAGCCTGACCCGCCGCCCGCCCGGAAAGAATCCGCCGAACCGGGGCGGGGGCCGCCGGAGGGTGGGTGGGCGTGAGTTAACCTGGGCGACATGGAGGTCCCCGAGATCGACGTCGAGGAGCTGGCGCGGCTCCATGCCGGTGGCATCAAGCTCGTCGACGTCCGCGAGCCCGACGAGTACCTCGGCGGGCACGTGCCCGGGGCCGAGCTGATCCCGCTCGCCACCGTGCCCGAGCGCCTCGAGGACGTGAAGGGCCACGACGGGCCGGTGTACGTGATCTGCGCGATGGGCGGCCGCAGCCGCCGCGCCGCCGAGTTCTACCTCGGCCAGGGGATCGATGCCGTCAACGTCGCCGGGGGCACCAAGGCCTGGATCGAGGCCGGCCGGCCGACCAACACGGGGATGGAGCCGTAGGCCGGTCAACCACGCTCTCGTTCCAGTGGGTGGCGACGCCGTCCGAGCTGGAGGACGTCATCGCCTCGGCGTGCGCCGCCGAGGCGTACGCGCTCGACACCGAGTTCCACCGCGAGCGCACCTACTACGCCCAGCTGGCGCTCCTGCAGCTCGGCTGGGACGGGAACATCGCCCTGGTCGACCCGCTGGCGGTCGACATCGCCCCGCTGGCGAAGCTGCTGTCGGGCCCCGGCCTGTGCCTGATGCACGCCGCCGCGCAGGACCTGGCCATCCTCGAGCGGGCCTGCGGGTGCCTGCCGGCCCGCCTGGTCGACACGCAGATCGCCGCCGGCTTCGTGGGCCTGGGCTCGCCCGGGCTCAGCGCGGTCCTGCAGCGCCGCCTCGGCATCCACCTGCCCAAGGCCGACCGCCTGACCGACTGGCTGCGCCGCCCCCTGGGTGACGCGCCCGCCACCTACGCGGCGGCCGACGTCGCCCACCTGCACGACCTGTGGGCGTCGCTGGAGGCGGAGCTGATCGAGCGGGGGCGGCTGAAGTGGGTGCTCGACGAGTGCGAGCAGCTGCGGGAGCGGTTCCGCGAGCCGGCCGATCCCGCCAAGGCGTGGTGGCGCATCAAGGAGGCGCGGCGGTTGAAGGGTCGGGGCCGCTGCGTGGCCCAGTCGGTCGCGGCCTGGCGCGAGCGCCGGGCCCAGCAGACCGACCGCCCGGTGCGCCACGTCCTGCCCGACCTGGCCGTGGTCGCCATCGCCGAGCGGCCACCGCCCACCCGGAACGATCTCCAGCGGGTGCGCGGCCTCGACGGCCGTCACCTGCGAGGCGGCGCCGCCGCCGAGCTGCAGCAGGCGATCGAGGAGGGCCTGGCCCTCGATGAGTCGGAGCTGCAGATCCCCGAGCGCGACGGCGTCGACACCGCGGTCCGACCCGCGGTCACCCTTGCCTCCGCCTGGGTCAACCAACTGGCCCACGACCTCCAGCTCGACACGTCGATGCTGGCGACCCGAGCCGACATCGAAGCCCTGGTCCGGGGCGACGGAACGTCACGACTCCTCTCCGGATGGCGCGAAGAGGTGGCCGGTGAACCCGTCCGGCAACTGCTTTCCGGCGAGGCGGCGCTAGCGTTCAACGGTGCCGGCGCCCTGGTGTTGGAACGCCGGTCGGGGCAGGTCATGTGCTAGGAAAGTCACACGGCAGGCCCAGCGGGGACTCCGAGCAGCACACCCTCGGCGATAGAATTCGCCGCCGAACGCAACCTCATGTGGGAGCAGGCCCGTGAAGAAGGGTCGACATCGCCGATTCGAGGAAGCGCGTGCGTTGAAGCGCAGCGACAACCTCGACCTTGCCGCCATCTTTGACCCGGCGGATGCAGAGCCGTGCCCTGAGTGCGGAGCCGACCCCGGCGACGCACACGCCTCGTGGTGCCTCTATGAGGTAGCCGAGGACGAGCACGACACCGCCAACTAGCCGGCCCCCCTCAGAGGCGGGCGCAACGTCGGGTGTGGAAGGAGCGTGGTCGTGCCGCGCCTGTGCAGCTCCTCGACGAGCCGCTCGTAGGCCCACGCACCGACCAGCTCCACCAGCTCGTCGCGCAGCTCCTCGTAGACGGGCCGGTGGCCGTCGAACGCGTCCGGGGCGTCCGTGCACCACCAGTGGAAGTCGTCGCCACCGGCACCCCAGTCGCGCCGCTTCCACTCCCGCACGGTCGTGACGACGTGGCCGCCGTCCTCGGTGTGGTCGACCCGGCGCAGCGGCAGCTGCCAGCAGACGTCGGGCTTCCAGTCCATGGGCCGCTCGCCGGCCTCGAGGGCGCCGCGGTGGAGGGCGCAGCCGGCGCCGCCGGGGAAGTCGGGGCCGTTGAGGAAGATGCAGGCGTCGTCGGCGAGCCGGGTGACGACGGGCCCGTCCGCGTCGGGCTGGTGGAGCGGGCCGCCCTCGGCCTCGGCCACGGCCTTGTGCTGCCACTGGTCGGCGGTGAGCCGCGCGGCCGCGGCGGTGACGGCCGCGGCGTCCTCGGCGTCGACCAGGTGGGCGCCGTAGCTGCAGCACCCTTGCTCCAGCTCGGGGGCGGGACCGGTGAGCACCCCGGGGCAGCCGTCGCCGTAGATGCAGCGCCACGGGCTGGCGAGGAACGTCACGTCGAACACCCAGGTGCGCAGCTCCTTGTCGTCCTCGAAGCTGAGGAGCTCGTGGGCGTCGTCGGGTGGTTCGTCGCCGGGCGGGGGAGGGGCGTCGTCGGTGGGCACGCGCCCAACATCGCGCACCGCGGGGTCACCCGTGGGGCATCCTGGCGGGATGGCCGGCGAGTTCGACGACATCCGGAAGCGCTTGGAGGGGATCGCGGAGGAGCTCGCGGACCTGGCGATCGAGCGGTTGCGGGAGTCGATCGACGCCGGCGGGCACGAGTTGCCGGTCGACGAGCGCCGGCTCACCCGGGCCCGGCGGGCGGTCGAGAAGGCCGCGGCGCTGCTGGCCGAGCCCGACGACTTCGACCCCGACGTCTGACCGCCGGGCACGCCCCGTGGGGGCGCCACGACGGGGGTCGGGGGCGGCATAAGCTGCCCGGCCGTCGCACGCCTGCACCTCTCCCGTGACGCGCGCGCCGTCGGTGCGCTGAGCGCTGCGCTGGCGCTGCCCCTGGTGGTGGCGCTGGTGGTGCTGCGCGACCCGCCGTGGATGGCGCTGCACGACCTGGCGCAGGTCGAGCTGCGGGTGCGGGACGTGGCGAGCGCCCATCCGCCCCAGGTGGGCCTGGGCGGCCGGTTCGAGGGCTACGGCGCCACCGGCAGCCATCCCGGGCCGATCAGCTTCTACTTGCTGTGGCCCGTCTACACGCTGCTCGGCGGCACCGGCTGGGCGCTGCAGGCGTCGGCGGCGTTCCTGAGCGCCGTGGCCGCCGGCCTGGCGGTGTGGGTCGCCCACCGGCGGGGTGGTGTGCCCCTCGCGCTGGCGACCACCGCCGTGTTCGCCGTCCTCGCCCGCGGCTACGGGGCCGAGGTGCTGACGTCGGCGTGGAACCCGCACATGCCGGTCGCTTGGTGGTGGCTGCTCCTGCTGGCGGTGTGGTCGCTGCTGGTGGGCGACCTGGTGGTCGCCCCGGTCGCCGTGGTGGCGGCGCTGGTGTGCGTGGAGACCCACATCCCCTACGCGGCGCCCGTGGCCGCCCTGGGGGCGCTGACCGTGGCCGTGCTGGCGGCCCGGGCGTGGCGCGGCGACCTCGACCGGGGCCGCCTGCTCCGCTGGGGCGGCGCGGCGGTCGCGCTCGGCCTCGTCCTGGCGGCGCCGCCGCTGGTCGAGGAGGTCACCCACGACCCCGGGAACCTCTCGATCCTGGTCGAGAACTTCCGGCACCCCTACGACGAGCAGGTGTCGACCGCGGAGGCCGTCGACACGTGGCTGGAGCACCTCGACGTGTTCGCGCTGCTGCGCCAGGACACCAACGACGTCGACAGCACCTTCGACCACGCCCTCGACCTGCGCCGGCGCTGGCCCGGCCTGGCGCTGCTGGCGGTGTGGGGCGCGGCGGCCGTGGTGGCCTGGCGCCGGCGGGCCGAGCGCCCGGAGCTCCTGGCGCTCCACCTGGTGGCGGCCGTGGCCGCCGGGGCGACGCTGGTGGCCACCAGCCGCATCTTCGGGCCGCTGTGGCCGTACCTGGTGCTGTCGGCCTGGGGGACGACCGCGCTGATCGTCCTGGCCGTCCTGGCGACGCTGGTGCCGCCGGACTGGCGTCCGTTGCCGGCCCTGGCCGCGGTGGCGGGCGTGGCCGTGCTGGCGTTCGCCGTCGACGGCGCCTTCACCACCACCGACGACGAGGACCTGGCCGCCGGGATGGTGCGGCTGTCCGACGCCACCGGCGACGCCCTGGCGGACGACCCCGCCGGCTGCAGCGACGACGGCGACGGGCGCGACGGCTGCCGCTACGCCATCCGGTTCACCGACCCGGTGCACATCGTGTCGCCGGTGTTCGGACTGCTGCTCGACCTGGAGAAGCAGGGCTACGACGTGCGGGCCGAGCCGGGCCGGGCGGTGTCGGTCCGGGCCCACCGGACCGCGGACCCGGCCACCGCCGACGGCGTCCTCCACCTGGCGGTGACCGAGGAGGTCATCGACGCCCTCGCCGGCCGCCCCGGCACCGAGCTGCTGGCCCAGGTCGATCCGCCGGGTGACGAGCCGCCCGTGGCGGTGTTCCTGACGACCCGGGACGCCGACGACACCGACGACACGGACCACACCGACGGGGACGCCGGCACCCCGGCCGAGGACGACGTCGATGTCGAGGTCGAGGACGACGTCGAGGACGGCGTCAGTGCAGCGGGGGCGCGCTCGGCAGGCGGTTGAGCGCGTCGATCAGCGACCGGAACCGGCCGCCCTTGCGCACGTCGAACCGCATCACCAGCCGGGGCCGCTCCAGCTCGTCGCGGTCGGACACCTCGGCGGGCAGCGGCGCCGTCGGCTCGATCGTGCCCTCGGTCAGCAGGTCGGCGAACTCCTCGTTGAGCGCCGCCACCTCGGCGGCGGTGGGCTCGGCCTGGAGCCGGACGACCAGGCGGCCGCCCACCCAGCGCAGCGAGTGGTAGTTGCGCCAGAAGCCCCGCACCTCGGCCACGGCCTCGTCGACGTCGTCGGTGATCAGGTAGTGGTTCGCGTCGTGCGGCGACACCAGGCCGCCGGCCGCCAGCTGCTCGTCGACGAACCGCTGCCAGCCCTCCCAGTAGCCGCCGCCCGGGACGTCGAGCAGCACCAGCGGCGACGGCGTGGCCTTGCCCGTCTGGAACAGCGTGAGCAGCTCGAAGGTCTCGTCCAGCGTGCCGAAGCCGCCGGGCAGCGACACGAACCCGCTCGACTCCTTGATCAGCATGAGCTTGCGGGTGAAGAAGTACTTCATGCTGACCAACTTGTCGGAGCCGGCGAACAGGTCGGAGATCCCCTCCTCGAACGGGAGGCGGATGTTGACCCCGATGCTGCGGTCGCGGCCGGCGCCGACGTTGGCGGCCTCCATGATCCCGGGCCCCGCCCCGGTCACCACCATCCACCCGGCCTCGGCGAGCGTCGCGGCCAGGCGCCGGGCTTGGTCGTAGAGCGGGTCGCTGGGGTGGGTCCGGGCCGAGCCGAAGACCGTCACCTTCCGCACCCGCTCGTAGGGGGCGAACATGCGGAACGCCGCCCGCATCTCCTTCAGGGCGTCGCGGGTGATCTTCAGGTTGAGCCGGTCGGCGCCGTCGCCGGCCAGCTCGTAGGCGGTGCGGATGATCTCGGCCAGGACGTCGCGGTTGCGCTCCGCGCCGGCCTGGTCCAGGAGCTGCTTGACGAGGTCACGGTCCATGGCCCGCCCAGCCTGGCACGTGACGCGGCGACTGCCGCGGTTCCCACCGGCGCAAGGACCGGGGGCGGCCAGGGCCCAGCGCGGGGGATCAGCCGGCGTCGATGTCGTCGAGGTCGATGTACTCCAGGGCGCAGGCGACGACCACGTCCTGCATGGCCGCCACCGCGGTGTTGCCGTCCGGGATCTGCGTCATGTCGGCCGCGACGTACATGGTGTTGAAGTCCTCGAACGTGACGCCCTGGTCGCGCATCTCGTCGTGGACGCACCCGCACAGGTCCTCCGGGGTGGCCGTGGTCATCTCGGCGGCGTCGGAGAACTCGGGGACCGTGACGCACGTGTCGACGAAGACCTGCCGGGCCTCGTCGTTCCAGTCGTCGCCGGGCAGCGGGTCGAGGCCGAGCAGCTCGATGCTGGTGTCGGTCGTGTCGTCGTCCTCGGTGGTGTCCGTGGTGTCGTCGTCGGTCGTCCCGGTCGTGCCCGGGGTGCCACCGCCGTTGCCGCCGTTCCCGCCGGCGTCGTCGTCGCTCTGGTTGACGAGGAGGATCACGAGCAGCAGGACGAGGGCGAACAGGCCCGCGGCCGCCAGGATCAGGTTGCGGTTGCCGTTGGCGGCGCCGCCGCCGTGGCCCGGGACGCCCTGGCCGCCCGACGACAGCCCGGTCGCCGGCGGGTAGGTCGCGTAGGCGGGGCGCTCGCCGCTGCCCGAGGGCATGGCGGCGGTCGGGGTGGGCGCGGGAGGCCGGGCCGCCGGCGCCGGTGGCGGCGCGGGCGACGCGGCCGCAGCGGCGGGCGCCGGCGCCGGCGTGGCGGTGGGCGGCGCCGGGCGGGGGTCGGCCGGCTGGGGCG
>DATCLV010000110.1:0-4323 GCA_036563745.1 Acidimicrobiales bacterium
CTCGGGGCTCGTGGTGCCCGCGGCCGCCGCGGCCCTCGCCCGGCGGGTCGCCTCGGTGGCCCGGGCGGCGTTGGCGGCGCGGACCGCGGCGGCGCCCCGGATCAGGCTCGGGTCCTGCCGGCGGGCCTCCACCAGGGCGGGGGTGGCGACCTCCAGCGACAGCCGGTCGCAGTCGGCGGCCCAGATGCCGCCGATCAGCGGCGCCACCAGCCGGTCGAGGGTCTCGGCGCCCAGGCGGCGGCGGACCAGGGCGCCCACGGCCTCGTCGGCGTCGTCGGCCGGCCGGTCGTCGGGCCGCTCGAGGTCCTCCCGCAGCCGTGCCACGCCCTCCGGCGACAGGATCCCGGACGCGGCCACGGCGTCGACGTCGGTCGGGACGCCCAGGAGCTGCTCGGACGGGATCTTCCGGAGCGCGTCGCCGCTCCAGATCCAGGCCGCGCCGGTGGCCGGCGAGACCAGGTCGTCGCCCAGGCCGACGGCCCGGCACAGCTCGGTCGCCTCGGGGACCCGGGCCAGGAAGCCGTCGGCGGCCTCGTCGAGCGGCACCCCGGCGACCGGCGACGTGCGGAGCCGCCCGCCAAGTCGGTCGGCGGCCTCCAGCACGACGACGTCGGCGCCGCGGCGGCGGGCCTCCCAGGCGGCGGCCAGCCCGGCGATGCCGCCCCCGACGACGGCGAGGTCGGTCACGGCCGGGCCCACGATCGGGGCGCGCCGACCTTGCGGACCCGCTCGGCCAGGCCGGTCATCACCGCGGGGTCGGCGTTGATCGACGCCGTGCGGGCGAAGGCGAGGCCCACCTCCTCGGCGACCTTCGCGCCGTCGATGTCGAGGTCGTAGAGGACCTCCAGGTGGTCGGACACGAAGCCCTGCGGGCAGACGAGCACGCCCTCGGCCCGGCCGGTGGCGGCCAGGTCGCGGATGACCTCGAGGATGTCGGGCCCACGCCACGGCTCGGGGGTGCGGCCGGCCGACTGCCAGGCGATCGACCAGTCGGCCCACGGGTCGAGCCCCACCTCGGCGGCGATCGCCGCCGCCGACTGCCGGAGCTGGTCGGGGTAGGGGTCGCGGTCGAGCACCCGCTCGGGCAGCGAGTGAGCGGTGAACAGGACCTTGGTCTTCTCGGGCAGCTCGGCCCGGGCCTTGCGCACCCGCTCGACCTGGGCCTCGACCCACGCCGGCACGTCGTGCCAGGACTCGATGCCGGTGTAGATGATCCCCCGGTTGGCCTCGACGATCGGCGCCGCGGCCCGCTGGTGGTACTCGCCCACCGACCCCCGGGAGAAGTGGGGGGCCAGCACGAGGCCGACCACCTGCTCGATCTCCTCGTCCTCCAGCAGCTTGCCGACGGCGTCCTCGATGAACGGCGGCGCGTGCTTGTGGCCCTGCTCGACGCGCCAGGCGCCGGGTTCGGCCTCCTCCAGCGCGTCGGCGATGGCCCGCACCTGGTCGCGGGTCCGCTCGGCCAGGGGCGACACGCCGCCGATGGCCTCGTAGCGCCGCTGCAGGTCGGCGAGCTGCTCCTCGCTCGGCGGTCGACCCCGGCGGATGTGGGTGTAGTAGTCGGCGACGTCGTCGGGCGAGGCGGGCGTCCCGTACGCCATCACCACCAGGCCCCGGCGGGGGCCGTCGCTGCTGTTGCCGCTCATGCCGTCCCCTCCTCGTGGACGAGCTCGACGATCCGCTCCAGGATCGCCGGATCGGTCGAGGGCAGCACCCCGTGCCCCAGGTTGAAGATGTGGCCCGGCCGCCCCGCGTTGCGGGCGAGCACGTCGCGGACCTCCTCGGCCACCGCGGGCCACGGCGCCAGGCACACCGCGGGGTCGAGGTTGCCCTGGACCGCGACCGACGGGCCGAGCCGCTCGCGGGCCTCGTCGAGCGGCACCCGCCAGTCGACGCCCACCACGTCGGCACCCGCCTTGGCGAGCAGCGTGAGCAGCTCGCCGGTGGTGACCCCGAAGTGGATCCGGGGCACGCCCAGGTCGGCGAGCCCGGCGAACACCTTGGCGCTGGCCGGCAGGACGTATCGCTCGTACATCGACGGGCTGAGCGACCCGGCCCAGCTGTCGAACAGCTGCACCGCCGACGCTCCCGCCGCGACCTGGTCGCGAATCGACGCCAGCGCCAGGTCGGCCAGGCGGTCGACCAGCGCCGCCCACAGCGGCGGGTCGCCGATCATCAGCGCCTTCGTGCGGGCCAGCTCGCGGGAGGGGCCGCCCTCCACCAGGTAGCTGGCGACGGTGAACGGCGCGCCGGCGAACCCGATGAGCGGGGTGTCGCCCAGCTCGGCGACCAGCTGGCGCACGGTCTGCGCCACCCACGGGCAGTCCTCGGACGGCTCCAGCGGGCGGAGGCGGTCGAGGTCGGCCGCGCTCCGGAACGGCTCGGCCACCACCGGCCCGATCCCGGGCTGCACGTCCACCCCGAAGCCGATCGCCTCGACCGGCACCACGATGTCGCTGTAGAGGATCGCGGCGTCGACGCCGTACCGACGCACCGGCTGCAGGGTGATCTCGGTGGCGAGATCGGGGTCGCGGATGGCCTGCAGGATGCTGCCGGTGCCGCGGATCCGGCGGTACTCGGGGAGGGAGCGTCCGGCCTGGCGCATGAACCACACGGGCACCCGGTCGGCGCGCTCGTTGCGGCACGCCCGCAGGAAGGGGGCGTCGGGACTGACCACCACGCCAAGTTACGCCCTCCCCCGGACGTCCCCCCAAGAACCCCTACGCGCCCCGGGCACGGTACGGGGAATCTCCTGGTCGACATGGCGGGCACGGGCGGCGACGATGTCCCCATGAGGACCCCAGACCAGGACGGAACGGGCGCGGACACGGTCTCCAGCTCTGTGGGCGACGGCTTCGGTGCATCGGCCGACGACCTCGAGGACGGCTTCGGCGCCGACGACTTCTCCGACGACTCGTTCGGCGACGGCACCGACGGTGGGCCGTTCGGCAGCGGCAGCGACCACGACGTCGACGGCGACACCCCCTTCGGTGACGGGCTCTCCGACGCCGAGGCCAAGAACGTCCTGGTGGAGATCCTCGAGGACGTGTTCGGCAGCGACTCGGAGGCGCTCGACGAGACGAGCGCCGGCGTGGACCCGTCGGGTGACGGCGGCCTGTTCGAGGCGTTCGCCGGCGTCCAGGACATGTTCGGCGACGTCGACGACCCGTTCGAGCCGACCGACCTGCCGTCGGACTCCGACTTCGACCTGACCAGCGACGGTCACGTCGACGTCCACGACCTCCACGAGGCCGAGCACCCCTTCGACTTCGACGTCACCGAGTAGTCCCGAGTGGGCGATCGGCCGACTCGATCTGCCGAGTCGATCTGCCGGATCGGCGGCGTCCCCGACGGGGTAGGGAAAGGCGCTGCTCGCGTGGCTCCGGGGAGCGACCGCACCCCGGATCCCCGGTAGCATGGTCCATTCTTTCGACCGCTGGAGGGGCGTTTGTCGTTCCACCCCGACCTCGTTGCCGAGCAGGAGTACATCGATCGCGCCTACGACTGCTTGGAGCGGGCCCGGCAGACGGCGACCCGGTTGCGGTCGATGGTGGAGGTCGGGAAGGGCGGTACCGAGCAGGCCCGCTGGGAACGGGAGATGATCGAGGGGAACATCGCGAACCGCCTCGACTACCTCCACCTCGGTGACGCCAGCCTGGTCTTCGGCCGGATCGACCGCGCCCACGCCGACGGCGGCGACACCTACTACATCGGCCGCGTCGCGGTGGCCGACGAGAACCAGGAGCCGGTCGTCGTCGACTGGCGGGCGCCCGTGGCCGAGCCCTTCTACCGGGCCACCGGCCGGGCGCCGATGGGCCTCGTGCGCCGGCGCCACTTCGCCACCCGCGGCCGCCGCCTGCTGGGCATCGAGGACGAGCTGTTCGGCGAGGGCGCCGGGCTGCTCGACGGCGGGCTGGCCGTCTCCGACAACGGCAGCCAGATCAAGGGCCACGGCGCCCTGATCGCGGCGCTGGAGGAGTCCCGGACCGGCCGCCTGTCCGACATCGTCGGCACGATCCAGGCCGAGCAGGACGAGATCATCCGGGCCGAGCTGCCCGGCGTCCTCGTCGTCCAGGGCGGGCCGGGCACCGGGAAGACCGTCGTCGCCCTGCACCGCGCCGCCTACCTCCTCTACACCTACCGGTTTCCGCTGGAGGGCCAGGGCGTCCTGGTCGTCGGCCCCAACCGGCTGTTCCTCGGGTACATCGAGCAGGTGCTGCCCAGCCTGGGCGAGGCCGGCGCCGAGCTGGCCGTGCTGGCCGACCTGGTCGAGAACGTGCGGGTCGCCGTCAACGACAAGCCCCTCGCCGCCCGGGTCAAGGG
>DATCLV010000111.1:0-2075 GCA_036563745.1 Acidimicrobiales bacterium
GAGCACGCCCGGTGGGTCGTCGAGGCGTTGGTCCATGGGGACGGGGTGACGGGGATCGTCCCGGGTGGGTTCGAGGCGTACGCGCGGATCCTGCACCCGCTTGCCGACGGCCAACGGTGGGCCGACGTGGCGCCGATGTTCCTCGGCCCCGGCGACGCGAGCTACGACTGGCCGTACGCCGATCCCCTCCTCGCGGTCGAGGGCAACCTCGGCGAGGAGGCGGTCGACGCCCTGGCGGACGCCCTGACGCCATGGGCGCCGGACGGATGCCACTTCGGCCTGTGGGACGGGTGGGGCTGGCTGCACGCCGGCTCGTCGCTCGTCTTCGTGGCCGTGGAAACCGACGACGGCGAGGACAGCGAGACGGTGGCACGAGCCCAGGCCGAGGCCGAGCGGCACCACGACGAGGCGACGCGCGGCGTCTGGTCGTTCGTCGAACCGTGCCCGCTGACCGACGACGTCGGGGGCGGCCGGCCGATGCTGCTGTTCGACGGGCCGATCGGGGCGGTCCGGACCATCGGCTACCACCTGGTCGACAACGCACCACTGAGCCGCCAGAGCCCGCAGTGGTGGTGGCCGCCGGACCGGAGCTGGTTCGTCGCCACCGAGATCGACTACCCCTGGACCTACCTCGCCGGCCCCGAGGCCCTCGTCGGCGAGGTCCTGGCCGCTCTCCCCACGGAGTCGACGAGGATCTCGCCCACCGCCCGCTGGTGACCCCCTCCATCGCTACCCGGCAGGTGGGACGGGGAGCGGGAGTGGGACCTGGTGATGCCGGCCGTCGAAGGACGGCGGGAACTCGACGGTGAGGGTGGTCGCCTCGGGCGCGAGCGCGGGGACGAAGCTGAGGTCGGTGCGGACGAGGTCGGGGCTGGTGGCGCCGCCGACGCAGGCGCCCACGTAACGGTGGCCGACATCGTCGTGGGCGGCCCAGCGCCCGGCCCGGGGGAGCCCGCTCGCCTCGGCCCAGCCGCCGGCGTGGTGGCCGACGACGGTGACGTCGAACCACGTCGACCACTGGGTGAGCACCGGGATCGCCACCTGGGCGTCGAACAGCGCACCCAGGTCGGCGCCCAGCGCCATCACCCGGTCGGGGCCGGAGCGCTGCAGGACCTTCGCCGCGATGAGGGCGTCGAGGGTCGACCGGCAGGTGTGGCACAGCTCGGCGGCCGCCGGGTCCTTGGGCGGGTCCGACCCGGGCGGCGGGCCACACGACGGGCAGTCCGGGTCGACATCGGGCCACGGCGCCGCCGGCTCGACGACGACCCGCCGGTGGGTGAGCGGGCGCGCCGCGAGCTCGACGACGGTGGACGCGCTCGCGCCCGGGGCGACGGCTCGGACCTCGATCCGGCGGGCGTCGGCGGGGAGGGACGGCGCGATCGTCACGTGCCAGGCGAGCAGCCCGTCGGCGCCGCGGGTGCCGCCGCCCCAGGGGCCGCCGTGGTGCACGGTGCCGGTGTCGCTGGTGATCGTCCACTTGTGGGGCGGCTGGGAGCCGAAGACGTTGCCGATCCCCCGGGAGTGGGGCGGAGGCGGGTGGGGGCCCGGGACGTCGAGGAGGTCGAGCTCGCTGCACCGGTCCCAGACGGTCAGCCCGACCAGCGTGACGTCGGTGGGCCACCCCGGCAGCGGCACCTCCAGGCGCACGGCGCCGCGGAAGCTCGGGGGCGAGGCCGAGGCGGGTCGGCCGACCGCCTCGAGGTACGCGCCGAGGTCGGCCTGGCAGGCGGGGCAGCGCCGCAGCCCCCTCGACACCACGGTCTCGTCGGACTCGGGCTCGGGCTCGTCGAGGCGGCGATCGCAGTCGACGCAGTGGGTTCGATCCGGCTCCATCGCCCATCCCTCCCGAGCGGCGGCCGCGACCTCGCAGGCAGGTGACGAGGTGCCGACGCTGGGGACCATCCTGCTCGCCCCAGCGCCCGTCCGCGCCGCGCCCCGGCGGGGAAGCCGTCACGCCGTGGTGCAGGAGCGACGGCGGAGGTGGTCGGCGAGCCGGTCCAGACGGCGCCGGACGCCGGAAGCTGGTGGCCCACATCTCGGTCCACCGCATCACGCCCGTCGTTCGCGCGGGCGGG